>NZ_AZRL01000016.1 GCF_002895525.1 Petrotoga olearia DSM 13574 | reverse complement strand
CCACCCGTGAGGAAAAGGATCTTTGTTAGTGCCCTTCCCCTGCTCACCACCCATGTGGAAGAGGGACCTGCGGTCCCTTTCCCCGCTTTTCAACCATAAGGAAAGGGGTTTGCTCCTTTTCACCACGCAACCTGCTCTTCTAAGGAAGGTGAAAAAATGCTCGGCAGGGGTAAAATACTTTATTATTAAAAATATACAAAACGTCTGCATAAGGTGTCTTTTTGGCTAGGTCTTTATGTTTTCGACTGTGGAACAAGGGCTTGGTGAATTTTGTGGAATTTTTGATGTTCTTTTAGTTTAGTAAGTGCAATGCGGCTAGTTCTCGTATTTTAAAATTTCGTTTTCTAATTCCTTAGAAATTCTAAAACCTGCTTTCTTTAATTTGTTTAAAACTTCTTCAAGAGAAGATATTATATTCTTATTTTTTGCGCTAATAATAACGCCTAACGTTCCAGTAATTTGGAGATTTAACTTGTTTGCTAATTTTCTTGCTTTCAAGTCATCCAAAATTAAAATTACATCTTCTTTTTCTAAAGCTAGAGCTATTGAACTTGCTTCTCCTAAATCAATAAACGTAGATAATAGTTTTAGATATTTCTTATCGTTAACTTCTCGAACTTTTATCCATTCGGGAATCGGCTTTTCGAATTCTTTTAAAACTTCTTGCGTTATAAATATATTTCCATAAAGCTCTTTTAGAATGAACAGCATATCAATATTGTCTAAAACAATTAGACAACTTGTGTCAGATATGTAATTAGGCATTTTTCACATCATTTCTTAATTCTTCAGCATTGTAATTAAATAGTGAGACATCGAAACTACCTAATATTTCAATAAAAGCTCTCTTGGAAAGCTCTGCTAGTTGTGCAGCTTCTCCTATGGATAACTTGCCTTCTTCATATAATTTTGAGGCTATCAACAATTTAACTTCTTTTTCATTTAAATCGATAAAATCTGGTAGATTTATAGATATGGTTTTCATAAAAACACTCCTCGTAAAATATTTATACTCGCTTTTTAGAAACTCAAAAACACTGTATATAGTGCCCACAAAGTCGGCCTATAAGATTGGTAAAATGTTTTCTTTGTCAATTTAATTATACCATATGTTTTTGAAGATGTGTTATCTTATTATCCAACTCCTGTATAATGAGTTTTATAGCGCCCTTCCCCCGCTCCCCACCCTATAAGGAAAGAGGGACTTGCGGTCCCTTTCCCAGCTTTTCAACCATAAGGAAAAGGGTTTGTTTCTTTTCACACTGCGCCCGTTTTATTGAAGAACGTTCATCTTGTAGATTGCGAGAATGCTTTTGTTAAGTCAAAGAAGAATGTTTGGGTTGAAGGAAAGAGTATCATTTTAAAGACATCGATTTATAATCTAACCAATTTTTTTGCACTTATTCATCGAAAAGTGTACCACCCTATCACACAAATCCTGTATAATGAATTTGGATAAAAAAATTGTACAGGGGGGGAAACGCCCCGAAGGGGGGTTCAAGGAAGGTGATAGAGAAGGTACAATACAATTATATAAGATTTTTGTATTTTAACAAACACAAAAGTCAAAGAGAGATAGCAAAAGAAATGGGGATACACAGAGCAACGGTTAAAAGAGCTATCAAGAATCCAGAACAGAAGTATCATATGAACGTTGATAGAGATAAACCAGTAAATGGAGATTTTGAAAAACGTATCAAACACTTGTTAGAATACAATTCAAATCAACCCAAGAACCAAAAGTTAACCAAAAGACGTATATACGAACTCATCTGTGAAGAAGGATACAAAGGAAGTTATTCTTCCTTCACCTATCAAGCAAGGGAGATAGAAGAGAAACTTGGTATCAATAGCCATAGCAAATGCTGAAGAGAAAGTATTTATTAGGTGAAAAAAGGCCAAAAAGGTGAAATTTATTTGATTTTATAGGAACCTTATATAGAATTTGTGTGAGAGGTAGGTGTACTTTCCTTTAGTAAGTGTACCATCTGTTGGACCAATTGTCGGTATACTTTCTAAAACACTTAAAAGTATGGGAATTGCTACTACAAAGTGGGGTGATAAAAAATAAACGATAAGAAAAAAGAAGAATTTAAGCTATTAGAAGATTTTTTCTGCGATTATTATAAAATTTTTGATGAGGATCTTTTTCCAAAAAATTATCAATTAGAATGTAGCGAATCTCCTGATTTCATAGTTGAGTTTGATAATCAAAAAATTGGAATTGAATTAACGAGAGCTATTGATGAAAAAATTATGAATAGTGAAGTTTTAAAAATTAAAATTTATAAAATTGTACAAAAATATATAAATGATACACTTTCTAAACGAAAAGTGTGCCCGATTATGCAAAGTTTGTCCGCCTGCCCATAAGGAAAAAAGCCTTTTCCATTTTACTCCGCAACTAACCTATGAGGAAATGGAAAAGGGTTTTGCCCTGTTAGCTATCCAAAAATATCAGATTGTGTTTCACCTGCTACCATTATTTCAATATTTCTTTTAGTTCTTCTATTGTTATTTCAAATATATTGTCGATTATTTGGTTTATTTTTGCTTCTTCAGCTTCTTTTATCTTTTCTTTCATCTCTGTGGTTAATTGTCTGCCAAATCGTTTACTTAATAACTTTATAGCTACTTCTCTTCTTTCTTCAAGTTTTCCTTCTACTTTACCTTCCAATTTAGCTTTTTCTCTATCTTTTTTTGCTATCTCTTCTAATGTGTTAAACATTTTTGGCACCTCCATTTCTTTTAGCTCTTCGTACCTTTCTTCTATCTCTTTGTAATCTGTCCTCTTTCTAAGCAATTCTAAGAATGCGTTCCTGTGTTTTTCAAACTTCTCTTGTTCTTCTTTCGGCAATTTCGATATTATATCTTCATTTATCATCTTTATCAACTCTTCTGCGTTTTTTATCCTTACGTTTGGTTTGTCCGTTAATAAGATTACTCCTAGTGCCTTCTTCATGTTTATTATCGTTTCTTCTTTTATATTACTTAAACTTATTAGTTCATATTCAGCTTTTATCAAATACTCTTCCATGTTTTGTATCTTTGTTATCTTGTCTTTCACATCCGTTGGTGATGTCCATTTCGCTTTTCCATCGTAAAAGACCATCCCTTTAGTTCAGTTTGTTCACGTTTTAAATCTGTCTCTTTTATTTGTTTTGTGATTTCTTTTGGTAGAAAGGCTTTTAGGAAGTCATAGAATATAGTTCTGTCTTCAAATAATTCTTTGAATATGGAATCTTTTATTGGATTAGACATAAGCTTCTCCTTTTTGGTTTATTTTTTGTTGTGTTTAGCGCCCCTTCGCCCCGCTCCCCGCCCGTAAGAGGAGTAAATTGTTTTCTTTGTCAATTTAATTATACCATATGTTTTTGAAGGTGTGCTATCTTATCATATAACTCTCGTATAATGAGCTTTATAGCGCCCTTCCCCGCTCCTCGCCCATTAGGGAAAGATTCTTTTGCCCTTTCACCACGTTTCCCACCCGTTTTAGGAAGAAAAAGTAGGCAAGTTGGGTTTTATAGTTTCGTGTTTTAAAATAAGAAAGGTAATGGTATAATAGGGTTGATTGGAAAACGCTTGGGAGAGAAGAAGTGTTCATTCATAGAGGTATATATTAAGTAGTTCAGATATAAGTCCAAAATGGAGGAATATTTGAGGTACATATACTACTAAGATTGGGATGTTATACGAAGTATTGCAGATATACCGAAGTTATGCGTAATACCCCAATAAAATTGGAGAGGAAAAGTCATGAACAAAGACAATAGAATTCCTAGTATACTACGCGGTTTTACTGGTAAAGAAGAGTTAAGGAAAATTTTATCCTTTTTGGCTTTTGAAGACTGGATTACTGAAGAAGAGACAAAATCATCAGACTGGATTGTTGCCGCTCGTTCATGGAAAGAAGGAACTAATAATTTCTTCACCTTTAGTGCGCTTGCCTCTGCGACAAAAGATAATCTTGAGAGGTTATTGTCAAAAGCTAATTGGGATGTCCAACTAGAATTTGGAAAACCTTTTTTCTATGTATGTGATGGAGAAAAGAAAGCCCATTACGACCCTGGCCTGGAGGCTGAAATTGGCGGTATCAAATTCCGCCCATTTGTGATTTATCGCGAATTCCACGGCTTTATTTCAAACACCTTCGAACTAGTACAAAATTTTATCCTGTATCACGAGGCTTTTTTTGTGACTGAGAAAAATGAATATCAACGTATTGACGATGATGGGAATATACGACCAATAGTTCGTATTAAACAAGAGAATAATAATCGTCTAGTTTTAATTGACGCTCATCATTTGAAAGATTACCTGGCTGCCAATCAATGCTACCTTGTTCGTTATCATGATCATTGGCGGAGGGTCAAGGAAGACATTAGCGAACATATTAAAGGGAAATTTGCGAGTTACTCCTTGGGAGATGAATCGTCTTGTTTTGAACTTTGGCTTCGCACTGACATTCCTATGAATGGTTACCAGAGTTCATCAAGTATTCTTGGTAAGGATGTGATCTTCCCCTATTCTGAACCCGACAAGTGCCATACTTGGTTTGCTACGGGAAAGAGAGAGAAAAAATTTGCCAAATTTATCATAAGTCGTGATGAACAAGGTAATGATGTTGAATTCACATGTAACGAGGAAGAACTTAGCAACCATTATGTTGACCGTGGGACTCCGTCCTTTTTTACCCCAGTATACTTTAATCGAGAGGTTTTGATTAAATACTACCAAGAGCCGAGTCGCTATAAGGTCAGCAACTCAGGTATAGGGTGCCTTGACTTATGGCACCTTCCCATAGATATAACAGAGGAAGAGCTTGTTCACGTCTGGCTTGGATATTTAGGCCGTATTCCCTACAGGGAACAATTACATTGGCGTCAATTTAATGTTTCCCCTAGAGGAACAATTACCAGACATCGCTTTTTCCGTGATTTTATGGTAGATCTCGCTGAACCAACAGATGATCCAGTTTATTACTTTCAAGTAGCATTCGAGAAAATTCAGCTTGAAGCGAAAGCAAGATATGGTGAGGAGTTATTTCTAGACCTCGATGAGAAAGATCGACATGCTTATCAGACGTTACATTTACCTTTAACCGAGGAATGGAAGGAGTTCGATGAGTTAGTACAAGTATTAGCAAAAATTACTGTTGATTCGTTAAACGTTAGGCTTCTTTCACATGAAAGTGGTCAAAAAATTGATAAACGCTCAATTAAAGGTTCCATCGACTTGCTTGAAGTCTATTTGAGAAAAATAGGAGTTAAAGATAATACTAGGTTGCAGATTATACAGCCTCTGCGTACTGTGCAGACGATTCGATCAACTGGGGCGGCTCATCGCAAAGGTTCAAACTTTGATAAGGAGCTACAACATTTTGGATTGGTTAAGTTGTCCAATTCTGCAAAGGTAAAAAAGTTGATAATAGACCTCACAGATGCACTCTCTCTAATGTTAGAAGCAATAAGTCAAAAGGAAACATCTGAAGATGAAATTTGATAGGGCACTACGTATAAACACTTTATAAAAAGCTCAAACCGTTAACCTACAAGTCAAAAAAATATTAGTTTGTGTCATTTAGGAGAGTTAATATAAAGATGTATTTTGTAACAATATTTAATATATTATACCATCAATTGATGGTATAATATGAGTGCAGGAGTTATAAAATGGTTGAATTTTTTCTGGAATTATTGAAACAAGTTATTAATAATAATCAATTACAGCTCGTGAAAAGGGTGAAAAATACTGAGTTTCTAACCAAGATCGGATGGACTGAGCAAGACGTTCATAATTTTTTACTTAACGAATTAACAAAAGATGATTTTATATTAGATGGTGTAGAGAAAGATACTAATTTTCCTGAAGGAACTGTTTATATTTTTAAAAAACAATTGTGTGTTGAGGATGAAGTGTATCAAATTTATATAAAAATAAAATACGTTGAAAAAAAAGATTACATGGTACTTTTGTCTTTTCATGAGTCAGAGGAGGGTGAAGGAAATGTATGAATTGAAAAAACCAAAAGAAAGGTTGTTCTGTGAGCAATGTGGAAAATTGGTGAGGTATAAAACGATAAAAAAGAGAGAGAATTATAACGTTAAGAATTATCCTATTGAAGTCGAACGGACTGTTGCTATATGTGAAGAATGTGGGGCTGAGTTACTTGAACCATATTATGAGAATGAGAACTTAAAAGTGGCATACAGAAAATATGCTGAGTTGAATAATTTGGTATTACCTGAAGAAATCAAGGAAATTAGAAGTAAGTATAATGTCTCTCAAACCCTATTTGCCTTAATTTTAGGTTTAGGAGAAGCTACTATACAACGTTATGAGATGGGTTCATTACCAACTAAAGTTAATAGCGATTTGATCAAAAGAGTTTCCGAACCGGTTGAATTTTACAAGATTTTAAAAAGTAATAAAGATAATATTCCTGATATCGAGTATAAGAGGATCTTAGGAAACATTCACAGAATTCTTAAAGAATTTGAAAATAAACTTGAAGTTCAAGAACTAGAGAAAATTTTGTATATTAAACATCCTGAAATAGACATTGAAAAAATGAAGGGTTTAATAGCTGGATTATTTTATTATTCAAAAAAATATCATCATAAGGAATTTTTATACAAAACCGTCTTTTTTAAATTGCTATGGTTAGTGGAAAAAGAATCCAAAAAAAACCTTGGCAGGCAGATTGCTAATTTGAAATTCATTCATTATAATTATGGCCCAATTCCCAAAGGGGCAAAAAATGAAGAGGGCGTTCTTTTAGACTATTTGATAAAGACAAATTTAATAAGAATGAATATCGATTTTTCTAAAAAGTTTTTGAAAGAGACATATATGATCGGTTTGGTAGATCAGAGCCCTTTAAAGTATTTAGCAGATGAAGAAAGAGGGGTTGTAGAAAAGATTGTTAAAGAGTATGGAGGATTGAGTGCTAGCAAATTAGTCGAAATATTGCATAATGACGTGGATTTTAAAAATTCAAATTATGATGAAGAGATAGTGATTTAGTGTAAATTTTTTAATGGATAACTCTGATCTATAATAATATCCCACCCTATCACACAAATCCTGTATAATGAATTTTATAGCGCCCTTCCCCCGCTCCCCACCCGTGAGGAAAAGGATCTTTTTCTAAAACTCAGGTAACTTCTATTCAATAAAGAATTCATCTGGAACCAATGATCTTTTGCACAGCGATACTTAAAATAGACAATGCAGAGTTAGCAATGAGTAAAATCGAAAAGCCGGATGATGTGAATCTTGTGAGGAAGTTGGAGAGAATTCCCACTGTATTTTTTCATCTTGAAAGGGAATATTTGAGGATACCTCATCAGTTATTTTCGATGAATTTTTCTACGCTTTTAATGAATTGTCTAATGTCATCCAAATTTTCTGTTATTATATCGTACAGCTCTTCTTGAGAGATCATGTGATACATATGAACCAATCTATTCCGATAACCCGCCATTTGAATTAATTTCTGGCTCAAATTCTTGTTTATAATATCTTTTTCTCCAAGCCCCATAGCAATAGCTTTATACTCAGTGGACATATCTATGCTACCTGTCTTAGCTAATATATGCCTTCCAATGTCAAAGATTGCTTCTAAAGACCTTCGAAGAAAACTTTCAGCAGCTGCAGGGTTTCTCCTATCTCGTAGAAATTCTTCTTTTGATAAGTGAGACAGTATTTCCAACTGAATTAGATAGTCATTGATGAATATCAATCTATCTCTAATAAGCTCTTTATTTATCATCTTTTACTTCTCCTCATATTTTTCTAATACTTCTTTATGGTATAAATCGAGGACATATTTAAAATCGGCAGCACGTCTTAACACCATCATTTCGTATTCATCTTTGAAATTTTCTGATTCACTATATACGCATATGCCTTTTAACGCTTCAGTCTGGAATACAGAATGAGTTTCTTGCAAAAATACCAGATCTAATTTGTAAGGTTTAAATAATTCTTCTAATTCATTATATATACTAGCATAAAGCTTGTATCTATGCTTTATACTATCCAAATCAAACAAAAAAACTATTCCCACATCTATGTCGGTGAGAGGATCATCTATTTTTATATTGTTATCATCATTGTTTTTTAGTAAATGATAAGCTTGTTCTTTCTGCGAGCCAAACAAATAAACTAACCCTATTTTATATTTTTTACACAAATCTTTTAGGAATTCTAATTTGTCAAGAACCATGTTGTTCACCTTCTTAATTCGATTGTATTTAAATCTTATACTGTCTTGGGAAACTTTAAAACATAGATGCAGCGCCCTGTGACCTTTTTAAAATTAATTGTCGCTCACCGCTCATAAGAGGGGTAAATTGTTTTCTTTGTAAATTTAATTATACCATATGTTTTTGAAGGTGAGCTCTCTTATCATATAGCTCACGTATAATAGGTTTTATAGTATATTTTGTAAAAAAATAATAGTCTTTTCACCATACACACATTTTTGTGGTATAATATTACTAACTTTAGAGTTACTTACTCATGAGTTAGTAACTCTAAAGTTAGTAACTCATGAGTTAGTTACAGAGGTGACTTACATGTTTATTGGTAGAGAATCAGAGTTAACCGCTTTAAACAAACTATATAAAGAAGACAAGTTCCAATTTGTTGTTGTATATGGAAGAAGAAGGGTTGGAAAAACCACCTTACTTTTGGAATTTTGCAAAGAGAAGCCTTTTATATTTTTTGTAGCCGATGAATCAGTAGATAGTGTTTCATTAGAAAAATTTTCTAAAGAGGTGTTTTCGTTTTTCAATCTAACGGGGTTAACTGGGTTTAATTCTTGGGAAGAAGCTTTCATCTTTATTGCAAGTAGAACAAAAGAAGAAAGATTAGTAATTGTAATTGATGAGTTCCAATATTTGGTGAATGCGAATAGTAGTATTCCATCGATTTTACAGAAATTGATAGATCATAGTTTGAAAGACACCAAATTATTTTTGATAATCTGTGGCTCATATGTCAGTTTTATGGAAAATGAAGTTTTGGGTTATAAAAGCCCATTGTATGGGAGAAGAACCGCACAATTTGAGATTACCCCTTTTGGTTTTTTTGACAGTCGAAAGTTTTTCCCAAAATATTCTTGGGAGGAACAAGTCAACACATACGGAGTTTTAGGGGGTACACCGCAATACTTGGTCACCTTTGATGAAAAAGTGGACGTTTATGAAAATATAAAACAAAAAATATTATTTAAATCATCGTATCTTAACGAAGAACCTACATTCTTGCTAAGACAAGAATTAAGGGAGCCTTTGATTTACAATTCTATTTTAGAAGCTTTGGCAGAAGGAAACGGAAAATTGAATGAAATTTCCTCAAGAATCAGTTTCGATAATTCCAAAGTGGCTAAGTATTTGAATACCCTGATTGATCTGAAGATCGTTGAAAGAATAAAACCTGAACCGATTGGTAGAAAAAGCAGGGGTAGTATTTTCAAGATTAAGGATAATTTCTTTAAATTTTGGTATAGGTTTGTTTTTAAAAACAAAGCATTAATTGAACAAGGATTGGCGGATTTCGTTATAAAAAATAAAATAAAGCCATTTATGAATGAGTACATAGGCCCCATTTTCGAAGACATTTCAGTTGAAATCCTGAAGAAAATGAATGTCGAGGGTAAATTACCGTTCATTTTTGAAAATATTGGCAAGTGGTGGGGCAATAACCCCATTAAAAAAATAGAAGAAGAAATCGATATAGTAGCCTACGATGAGAAAAACATTCTTCTTGGTGAATGCAAATGGCAAAATACATTGTTAGACATGTCAGTAGTTAAAAAACTTATGGATAAAGGGGCTTTATTTCATTTTGAGAATAAATTTTATATACTTTTCTCGAAAAACGGTTTTACGAAAGAAACCTTGAATTTTGCCAAAGCCAGTAATAATGTTATTTTAATAAGTTTTAAAGATTTAGTGTCCTGAGTTTGACAGTTACAAAAACGTAAGAATTCTAAAACGGGTGCGCTTACTTAAAGAAACGTGTACCAAAAATAAGTGTCTCCTAAACGAAAAGTAGTTAGCAATGGCAAATGTTCATTAAAATTAGCGGGAATTTTCAATTAAAAAACGCCCTTGCTGGGCGTCTTTAAAAAACTATTTCAGTAACTCTTTTAGTTCTTCGTACCTTTCTTTTATCTCTTCATAATCTGTCCTCTTTCTGAACGTTTGGTTTGTTTTTTGTTGTTGATGATCTAATATTAAATATTGATATACTATCTCAATTGTAGTATAATATGTTTGTGTCGAATGAACTTTACGGTTGTTGCATTTTACTCATTTTTTAAAATGCCGTAATAAACAGAATCGTCTCTTTATATCTAGCATCTATATAAAAGCTATTAAGACGATAGGAGGTGTAGTAGCATGGTAAAAAAAATGGTTTTGGTATGCATAATTTTATTTTCATTTGTGTTTTCTGCTTTTTCAGTTACTTATGTTGTTGGTACAGAAGCATCTTTTCCACCATTTGAATACGTAGAAGGCGGAAAGTTCGTTGGCTTTGATATTGATTTAATAAAAGAAATCGGGAAAATCTACGGATTCGATGTTGAAATAAGAGACATTAGTTTTGACTCTCTCATACCTTCTTTAATGACAGGAAATATAGATATTATTGTAGCTGGAATGACGATAACAGAAGAAAGAGAGAGAGTGGTGGATTTTACAATCCCATATTTTAGTGCCGATCAGAGTATTATGGTAAGAAAAGGAGAAGGTACTAACCTAACAGTTCTTTTTAAGAAACCAAAAATCGGAGTTCAAACAGGTACAACAGGTGATCTTTGGGTAACAGAAAATCTTATTGACACGGGTTACTTGCCAAAAGCTAACCTAATAAGATACGATACATTTAACTTTGCTGTTCGTGACTTGGTTAATAAAAATCTCGACGCACTCATATTAGATAATCCTGTGGCTCAAAGATTTACCAAGACAGATCCTGTGGAAATTGTTGGAATTATTAAGACTAACGAAAATTATGGTATGGCCGTTGCACCAGGTAATAAAGATTTATTAAATATGTTGAACGAAGGTATAACAAAGTTACAAGAGTCTGGAAAGATGGATGAACTAATAGAGAAATATTTTAAGTGAGGCTTCTGAATTTCTATAAAAAACAAAGGGGGGTTCACCCCCTTTATATTTAAAAGACAAAAAGGAAGGATGATATTTGGAAGACATTCAGACTATTATCAATTCTTTTCCCTATTTGTTAAAAGGAACCCTTGTGACACTAGAATTAACTTTTTTTAGTTTGTTGTTAGGATTTGTTGTAGGGGTTATTATTTCTTTTGGTCAATTGTATGGCAACAAATTTGTACAATTGATTTTTCTAATATACGAACGAATTTTTAGGAGCATTCCTCTGATAGTCATGCTCTTTTTGATTTTTTACGGTTTGCCTGCTTTAGGAATAAGATTAGATCCTATGATTGCCTCAATAATTGGTTTAGGTTTGATAAGTTCAGCTTATCAATCACAAATTTTTAGAGGTGCAATTTCATCAATATCAAAAGGACAGCTTGATGCTGCCTATTCCATAGGGATGAACAAAATTCAGACTTTTTTTTATATCATATTCCCTCAAGCAATAAGAATCGCATTATCAGGATGGACCAATGAGGCATCGGTAGTTTTAAAAGATACATCAGTTGCTTATGCCTTGGGTGTGGTGGAACTACTAAGGCAAGGCACTTACATTATATCTGTAACCAACAGACCTTTGATCGTTTATCTAATTTGTGGGGTTATATATTTTATCCTAACTTTTAGTATAAGTAGAGGACTGGGTAGTATTGAAAAAAAGCTAATTATACCCGGATTTGAAACGAGGAGCGTTTGATTAATGGGAGAAGATAAAGATATCATATTAAAGGTAGAAGATCTTCATAAAAGTTATAACAACACAGAAATCCTGAAAGGAATAACATTAGAAGTAAGAAAAGGTGAAACCAAAGTAATAATAGGCCCAAGTGGGACGGGGAAGAGTACGCTTTTAATGTGCATAAACAGACTTGTCGAACCTGATTCCGGAAGAATATATCTGGACGAGGAAGAAATATTATCTTCAAAGAATATTCACAAAATTAGGCAAGAAATAGGTTTTGTATTTCAACATTTCAACTTATTCGATCACTTAACTGTGCTTGAAAACGTTAGAATTGGGTTGACTAAAGTAAAAAAAATTGAAAAAACACAAGCCACCGAAACTGCATTAAAAGAATTAGAACGGGTTGGATTGAAGGACAAATCAGAACTTTATCCTGCCCAACTTTCTGGTGGACAAAAACAAAGGGTTGCGATTGCGAGATGTTTGGCTATGAATCCAAAATTGATCCTATTTGATGAACCTACTTCGGCTTTGGATCCAGAGCTGATAGGAGAGGTTCTGAACGTTATGATTGATCTTGCAAAAAGTGGTATGACTATGGTTTGTGTTACACATGAAATGGGATTCGCAAGGGCTGTTGCTGATGAGATCATATTCATGGAAAAAGGTGTGATCGTTGAAAAAGGTCCTCCAGAATTGATGTTCAAAAATCCTCAAAAAGAAAGAACTAAGGAATTTTTGAATAAGTTATCGCAGTTGTATGGAAAGGAAGAAAATTCATGAGCTTTGTTGAAATTATTCAAAATTCTTGGGTATATATGGTGGAAGGTATCTGGGTTACCCTTTTTTTAACTTTAATTTCTGTAGTAATAGGATTCTTTTTAGGTGTTTTACTAGCGGTCGCAAAGACCTATGGAAATAAATTTTTCTATTACATAAGCTACATATTTATCGAAATCATAAGAGGTACTCCTTTACTTGTTCAATTATTTATTCTTTATTATAGTTTACCTGTTATTGGGATTAGGCTTTCGCCATTATTAGCTTCAATAATAGCCTTTTTTTTAAATTCCGCCGCTTATCAGGCAGAATATCTAAGAGGGGCTATTCAGTCGATAAGTTCTGGGCAAATGCAAGCATCTTTATCAATAGGAATGACAAAATGGCAAGCCATTAGATTGATTATATTGCCCCAAGCTTTAAGAAGGTTTATCCCTTCTTGGACGAATGAATTTATTTATCTCTTGAAATATTCATCTCTTTCTTATATTGTTGGAGTACCAGAAATAATGGCTCAAGCTAGGTTTGTAGCAAGTCGTAATTTTGAATTTTTTCAAGTTTACCTTTTTGCTGCCCTCATATATTTAGTATTGGTCACATTTTTTGGAGAAATATTCAGATATGTTGAAAAGAAATTGAAGATTCCAGGGACACTCACTTATGCTAGAAATCGCATTTAAAAAATATGATAAAAGCTGGGGTACCGTCCAGTGAAGGGACGCTAAAGTGATTTTATAGTTTCTAAAGATAATTAATAAACGAGAAAACGGGAGGAAATAATATATGGAAATAATCGACCTAATAAAAGAACAAATAGATGCAACCTTATCAAATATAGGTGTTACTGAACTTGAAAATAATTTTACCATTGAAACTCCTCCAAAAGACGATTTAGGAGATTTTTCATCCAACATCGCATTCCTATTAACTAAAAGGTTGAGAAAATCGCCACAAGAAATTGCCCAAATTTTAAAGGAAGAATTAGATAAATCTCCTTTTTTTGAAAAAGTTGATAATGTAAAAGGTTTCTTAAATTTTTTTGTTTCACCCCAAATTTATCAAAGAATATGTTCTAAAATTTTGAGCAACCCAAAAACTTACGGAAAATTTGATATAGGTAAGGGTCAAAATATTCAGTTTGAATTTGCAAGCATCAATCCCACGGGCCCCATTACAGTTGCTCATGGACGACAAGCTGTTATGGGTGATGTTTTGGCAAATATGTATGAACAAGCTGGATACATTGTTCAAAGGGAGATGTATTTGAACGATGCAGGCAGACAAATAAAACTTCTTTCCTACTCCCTATGGGTAAGATACAACGAAATTTTAGGTTCAAAGTATGAAATACCTGAAGATGGTTACAGGGGAGATTATCTTATAGATACGGCTAAAAAAGTATTGAACAAGTATGGAGATAAATTTAAAGATAAATGGGATGAGGAAGTCGAAGATATATTTAGAAAAGAAGTCTTAGAAGATATGCTAAAAACTATGTTGAGTACACTGGAAAAGATCAACGTGAACTTTGATGTGGTCTTTAGTGAACAATTATTATTTAAAAATAAGATAGTTGAAAAAACCTTGAACGATTTAAAAGCTAAAGGCTACGTGTATGAAAAAGATGATGCTGTATGGTTTAAAGTATCAGATTTGATAGATGAAAACGACAAGGTATTGATAAGGTCTAAAGATTCGATGCCCACATATTTCTGTGATGACATCGCTTACCATTATTACAAGTACCTACGGGGTTTCGACAGCGTAATTGATATAATGGGTTCTGACCACCATGGTCACATACCAAGAATGATGGCTTCAATAAAAGCATTAGGATTACCAGAAGATTTTTTAAAAATAATCTTACACCAGTTTGTAAATGTAAAAAAGGGTCAAGAAATTATAAAAATGTCAACAAGAAGCGGCGAATTCTTCACTCTTGATGACCTTATACAAAATGTCGGCAAAGATGCGGTTAGGTACTTCTTTGCAATGGTTGATCCAGATACAACATTAAATTTCGATATTGATCTGGCTATAAAAAAATCTAATGAAAACCCTGTTTATTACGTCCAATATGCTCACGCAAGGATATGCAGCATATTTAAAGAAGCACAAAAGAGAGGAATAGAATATGAATTATTTTTAGGCTTAGAAAATCTAAAAGAAAACGAAGAAAAATTACTAATGAGGGAGTTAGCCTTATTTACCGATGTGTTAACAAAAGCTGTAATTCAAAACAAGCCTAACTTGCTTACCCAATATTTAGAAAGAGTAGCCTCAAGATTCCATCATTTTTACAACAACCTCTCTGTTCTTAACGCAGAAAATTATGAACTTATTCAAGGCAGGTTGAATCTCTGCCAGGCAACAAAAATTGTTATAGCAAGAGGTTTGTCTATTTTGGGAGTAAATGCTCCTGAAAGCATGTGAAAGGGGGGCTTGGGGGTGCTCCCCCAACGTATGGTGATAAAACGAAATTTAATCTTTTACTTAATAATATTGGGTATCACTCTATTTGTAGGTGTATTATTCATCTACAGTTCTCTTTTTGCAATTAGTGACATCAAGGAGATAAACCCAGAACAAAAGTTTCAAACTTATATAATCGCTTTAATTCTTGGCTTTTTAGGTGCGATAACAGCTTTTATGCTCAGTGATACTTTTACAAAAAACAAGCATATTATGATTGCTCTTTTTACATTTTTAAATCTTATTTTAGTTATCGTTTTGTTCACACAACCTATCGCTGGGGCAAAAAGATGGATGAACATTGGACCTTTCCAATTTCAACCATCAGAACTTGCAAAACTTATTATTCCCGCTTTCTTGGCTTTTTATTACACTCAAATACAAAATAAAAAAAATCTTCTAATTAATGTGGTTTTTCCTATTTTAGTTTGTGGAATCAGCATATTATTGGTGTTTTTGGAACCAGACCTCAGTTCTTCTATTATATTAACAATGGTAACATTAATAACGATGTTTTTGGGAATAAGAGATAAAAAAGTTATGTTATTTTTCTTTATTTTTACGTTGATTATCATCTCAGTTGTTTTCATCTTCATGGATGATCTGCTCCAAACCTATCAGATTTCAAGATTGACAAGTTCTGACGATTTTCAAAGTCAACGTTCAAGAGATGCCATTACACATGGGGGGCTGATTGGTACTGGTCCGTTTGCGGGTGAATTCAAATACTATGTACCAGAATCTTACAGTGATTTTATTATATCCGTTATAGGAGAAGAATGGGGAAAATTTGGGATAGTGATGGTTGTAACTCTTTTCTTCTTTCTATCTCATGAACTTGTGTACTTAGCCTATCTAACAAAAGATCACACTACTTTTATATTTTGTGGAGCTACAGCTTCATGGATCTTCATTCAAGTTGTTATAAACACTTTGGTAGGTTTAGGAGTACCATGGATGCCGGTTACAGGAGTGACTCTTCCCTTGGTAAGCTATGGAAATTCTTCTATGATAGTTACATTAACCTCCATAGGGTGGGGTTTGGGATTAATATATCATAATTCGGAGTTGACAAGAACAGATGAGGAAGAATGAAGAGTTAAAAGTTGTTTTTTCAGGAGGCGGTACAGGAGGCCATTACTACCCTGCTCTATCTGTAATAAAATATCTAGATAAATATTATAATAAATTAGAAGTAATATATTTTACAACAAAAGGAAGAATCGAAGAAAAAAAGCTACCTACTGATTTTCCAAAAGCGAAGTTGGTTCCTTTAAATACTAAAGGTCTAGAAAGGCCCTTATACAACCTTAAAAATATTAACAGAGCCTTTGAAGTATTAAAGGACACCAATAAAGTTGAAAAAATAATAAAAGAATTCAAACCTACTTTTGGGTTTCTAACAGGTGGGTACGTGACCGTTCCCGTGGGTTTAGCTTTAAAAAAACAAAATATTCCTTTTTACTTGCATGAGCAAAATTCAATACTTGGGATATCAAACAAAGTACTAGCTAGATGGGCAAAAAAAGTTTTTGTAAGTTACGAAGAGACCAAGTTAAATGATAAATTTATTCTCACAGGAAACCCTGTAAGAACTCCTGAAAGAGAAATACCTCGAACTTACTTGCAAAATTTTGGAATAAATGATCTAAACAAAAGATGTATATTAGTCTTTGGGGGAAGCCTAGGTTCAAACGAAATAGATGAATTAATGTACAGAGTATACAAAAAAGAAAAAGTTAATAATTATATACACATAACAAAAAACCAAGAAAAGTTCAAACAATTTCAAAATGTTTTTACTTTTGAATATATAGAAAAATTATATGAATTAATGGCTGTTTCTGACGGAGTGATATCAAGGGCAGGAGCAACAACTCTCGCGGAAATTCAGTTCTATGATCTTCACGCTATTTTGATACCCTGGAAAGGTGCAGCAGAAAATCATCAGCTTAAAAACGCTCTTTCCCTCCAAAAAAAGGGAAAGGTGATAGTTTTTGATGAAGAAAATTTGGAAATTGACGATTTGATCAACTTTTTAAATCAAATTCAACCAAAAAATGAAAAATTTATATACACGCCAAAGATAAATAAAGCAACAGAAAGTATAGTTAATAATATCTTATGGGTGGGCTGCGGGGCGAAGGGGCGCTAACAAAAGGTTTTAGAGTTTCCAAAGATAGTATTTGCATTTTCAAAAGGAGGTTTCTATGAAGTATTACTTTTCGGGGATAGGTGGTATAGGTATGAGTTCCTTAGCTCTGTACCTTGCTTATAAACATGGTATAAAAAACGTGCTTGGATCGAACAATGAAATGAACGAAAGAGTGGAATATTTAATAAAAAAAGGAATAAAAGTCAAATTAAAACAGGACTCTGATCTTCCTGATATAGATTTTTTAATTAAAACAACGGCAATAAAAGATACCAATCCAGAACTTATAGAAGCAAAAAAAAGAAATATAACTATTTTGAACAGGATGCAATTACTCAACTCGATATTAAAAGAACATACCTCAATAGGTATAACTGGAACAGATGGAAAAACTACCACAACCGCTATGATCTCCCAAATATTCAAAAATGCCGGTAAAGATCCAACAGTTTTTTTAGGTGGGATACATGATTCACTAGAAGATGGCAACTTTAGATATGGAAATGGAATAGTAATAGCGGAAGTCGATGAGAGTGATGGCTTTATAGAAGAAACAGAAACGGACTTTTCTATCATAAATAATCTAAGACCTGATCATTTAGAACACTACGACAATGAATTTGAAAAGTTGGAAAGTTCTCTTTATAAATTCGCAAGAAAAACTAAAGAACTTGTTATTTTAAATGGAGACGATATCCATCTTGCCAAATGGTCGTTTAACGAAGGGAAAGTTTTATACTTCGGACAAGGAGAAAATGCTGATTATAATATAAAAAACAGACGCCAATATAATGGATATCAAGTTTTTGAACTTCATTATAAAAATACACATATTGGAGATATCACTTTAAATCTTCCAGGATTACATTACGCTTATGACGCACTAGCTTCAGCGGCACTTTCTTTAGAAGCCGGGATTGACTTTAAAACAATAAAAGAAACTTATATGGGATATAATTCAGTTGGCAGAAGATTTAACATACTTTACGATAAAGATAATCTATCAATAATAGACGATTATGCCCACACACCTGACGAAATTTTAGCAACTATAAAGGCAACAAAAGAAAATTTTCCAAAAAGAAAATTAATAACAATATTTCAACCACACAGATACACCCGCCTCTATTTTCACATAAATGACTTTATTGACGTTCTAAAATATTCCGATGAAGTATTAGTCTACCGGATATACTCAGCTTTTGAAGAACCTATTAACGGTGTCGATGAAAGAAAAGTTGTTGAAGCGCTTAATTCGAAATCTACATTCTCCAAATATTATAATTCTGAAGATGAAATTATATCAGATCTTTTACAAGAAAGAAATGCTGTTTTACTCTTTGTTGGTGCGGGTGACATAACCGATATAGCAAAAAAATTATCAAAATACAAAAAAAATCTTGACATCTCCTAATTTTTATGATAATATATTTCAGGTTTGAAATATTGCCCCCATCGTCTAGCGGCCTAGGACATTGGCCTTTCACGCCAAAGGCACCAGTTCGAATCTGGTTGGGGGCGCCATAAAATCAAGTAGGGTGTTTAGCTCAGTGGGAGAGCGTCTGCCTTACAAGCAGAAGGTCGCAGGTTCAAATCCTGCAGCGCCCACCAGGTTTAAGGATGGGCAGGTAGCTCAGTCGGTAGAGCAACGGACTGAAAATCCGTGTGTCGGCAGTTCGATTCTGCCCCTGCCCACCATAATAGTTCTTTTAGTAGTTTGCTAAGTGTATTTAATAAAGGCAACCAAGATGGTTGCCTTTATTATTTTGAAACAAATATTATGATTTATACCTCATTTCTGCATATTTTGATTCGAACCCAATCTTTTCGTACAATTTTCTTGCTGGGTTGTCATACTCTACATGCAAAGATATATCCCCGTCGCATCGAGCAATTGTTTCTTTCAATAAGATTCTACCAATTCCTTTTCCTCTAAAATCTTTATCAACGGCTATGTACACCAATACATGCTCGGGGATATATCCTTCCATACCCGTATCGTTAATAACAACAGCACCTACGATGCTATCGTCATTATGAAGTACCAGAACAAATCCTCCTTTTCCTTTCTCGTTGGAAAAGGCGTAATCAATAGAACTGATAATATCTCCTAGTGGGTCACCATACTTTCCCAAATTTTCTTCCAAGAACTCTGCTATTTCCAACTTGGTGAACTCAAAATCATCATCTAATAGATCTTCCTTTGAGTCCAGTTCTTTCAATGATAAGTTGAATGAATCAAAATTAAAGGTCTTCTGCACTTTACAACCACCTCCGACATATATTATACCACATTTACACTTATATACCAAATATTGTGAATATAAAATTATTTTATACAACTAATAGATATACAGTTATTCAAAATACTTAGAAAAGGTCGGAATCAATATGCTATAACCTAGTTCCAAAAAAAATTCAGGAGGCTTAAAAGCCTCCTGAATTACTAATTCTCCGGATCGTTTCCTGGATTTGTTGTTCCTGCCGTTTCTTCTGGATTTTGATTTTGATAAATATATTGTCCAACTTTTATAATCTCTTGTTGTAACTCATCTTTAACTATCTTAATTTTACCGATGTTATCTTCCTCTAAAGCTTGCTTTAACTCTTTTGTTTTTTCTTCTATGTTTGTCTTTAAATCATTGGGTATTTTATCTCCATTTTCACGTAACAATTTTTCTGTTTGATAGATTAAATCGTCCGCTTGGTTTCTCATCTCAATCTTTTCTTTTACCTTTTTATCTTGTTCCTCATACTCTCTAGCTTCTTTCATCATCCTATCAATTTGCTCTTTATCCAATTTATGTCTTCCAGTTACAACCATAGATTGCTGCTTACCGGTTCCTAAATCCTTCGCTGATACACTTACTATTCCATTAGAATCAATATCGAAAGCTACTTCTATTTGAGGAACCCCTCTTGGTGCTGGAGCAATACCTGTCAACGTAAAACTCCCTAAGAAAAAATTGTCTCTTGCTAAAGGCCTTTCACCTTGATAAACTCTTACTTCAACTTCTGTCTGTCCATCAACAGACGTTGTAAAAACCTTAGATTTTTTTACAGGGATTTTATTATTTCTTGGTATAATAACTTCCATTAATCCTCCCTTAACTTCAACGCCCAAAGATAAAGGAGTAACATCTACTAAAACTAAGTCTCTTTCAGTTTCTCCAACCATTATAGAGGCTTGAACACTTGCTCCAATTGCGACTGCTTCGTCTGGGTTAACATTCTTTGAAGGATCCTTTCCAAAATAATTTTTTACCAATTTCTGAACGGCTGGAATCCTTGTTGATCCACCAACAAGCAAAACATCACTAATATCTTGTGGTGAAAGTTTAGCATCTCTCATTGCGTTTTCAATAGGTCCTCTTGTGGATTCTATTAAGTCTTCAATAAGTTCTTCTAATTTAGCTCTTGTTAGTTTCTTTTCTAAATGAACAGGTTGGCCATCCACAACCGTGATGAAAGGTAAATTTATATCCGTTTCTAATTTACTTGATAACTCAATCTTTGCAGATTCAGCAGCTTCTCTCAACCTTTGTAATGCTTGCTTATCTTTTCGCAAATCCACCTTATACTCTTTCATAAATTCATCTGCTAACCAATCGATTATCCTTTGATCAAAATCGTCTCCTCCCAGCTGGTTGTTTCCAGAAGTGGCAATAACTTCTATAATATCTTCTCCTATGTCCAAAATTGAAACATCGAAGGTCCCCCCACCTAAATCGTACACAACTATTTTTCTTTCTTCATCGGATCGATCCAAACCAAAAGCTATGGAAGCTGCTGTAGGTTCGTTTATTATCCTTAGGACCTCTAATCCAGCGATTTCTCCTGCTTCTTTTGTAGCTTGCCTTTGAGCATCATTAAAATAGGCAGGAACAGTTATAACAGCCTTTTTGATCTTTCCTCCTAAATATTCTTCTGCATCTTTAACCAGCTTTTTAAGTATAAATGCACTTATCTGCTGAGGTGTATATACCTTGTCATCGATTTTTACGGTGTAGTTACTTCCCATATACCTTTTAATGGAACGAACAGTTCTATCTGAATTCAAAATAGCTTGTCTTTTAGCTGGTTCACCTACCAATATCTGACCGTCTTTAGTAAAAGAAACAATAGAAGGCGTGGTCCTTTTACCTTCCGAATTAGGTATTACTTCAGGGTTACCATCTGGTTTTACCCAAGCAACAGCTGAGTTAGTAGTACCTAAGTCTATACCTACAACATATTCTTTTGCACTCATGAAAATACCCCCTTACTAAAACTTTTTATCATTCTATACATATATTTTTTGTTCAACATCATTAATATTATAATTCAAATACGCTTTTTTTTCAAGTCTTTAATTAAGATTTGAAAACATATATAATACATATTTGAAAAGGTTTATAAATATACTAAATTTGAAGGTAATCTAATCTTATATCACTCTTAATCTAAGAGTGAAAATAATATTTTGAGTTTCTATCCTTGAAGAGATCATTGTATTCATTTATACTTTTATCTCTAGATTTTCTTTCATCTATTTCAACTGTTTCAACAAAGTCCCCTTGCTCTGATAATCTAAAAAGTACTTCACCATCGGGTGATGTCACTTGACTTTTTCCAGTAAAAGAATACTCTATTTCACCATTACGCTGCTTTCCCCAAATATTAGACGTAGCAATATAAATCTTGTTTTCTAAAGATCTAATTTTATTGGCTTCTTGGCAATATGGCAAAACTAAATTTGCCGGATGCAAAATTAAATCTGCTCCTAACAAAGCTAAGGTTCTAAAAGATTCTGGAAAGTACCAATCAAAACAGATCGCAAGTCCTACATTGATACCATTAACATTTTGCACCCAAAAGCCTGTGTTCCCAGGGGCGAAAAACAATTTCTCTCTGAAAAACAAGTGAGTCTTTCTGTATATTTTAAATGTCCCATCACTATTGATCAATATTGATGAATTATAATACTTATCTTCATGCTTTTCGTTAAAACCATATACTACACTTATACCCGTATCTTTTGAAAATTCCTTGAAGGTTTTAAATGCATATCCAATTCCCTCTAAAGGCGATTCATAAGTCTCTTCTACTTCTTTTTTGGAGGAAAATGCATAACCGGAAAAAGCCAATTCAGGAAGTACTATAAAATTGCTATCAACCCCTCCGATGATCTTCATGACCTTGTCTACATTTTTCTTGATCTCAAATAGTTCCGGCTTGTATTGAAGTACACTAACTTTAAACATTTTTTTACCTCCTATAAAATATTCTAATTACGGTCTTTATAAAGTCTAAAAAGATATAGATAGTACTCTTCTCCTGGTTACTCACACATTAAGTATTTCTATTTCGCTTTTTTCAGTTATAATAAAATCGACTTTTAAATCATTACTGTGAGTAGGAAAGGAACTAATTAATTGAAAGTTGAATATCACACCTATCAAATGAGTTTTTGGGTTTTGAAGGAAGTATCGATCGTAATATCCTCCTCCATATCCTAATCTATATCCTTTAAAATCGTACGCAATTGCAGGAATTATATAAAGGTCAATTTTTGAAGAAAACTCTTCCTCAATGGGTTCTGGAATGTTAAATTTACCTTTAATCAAACGATCGAGACTTTTTACTCTTCCCATCTTCATCTGTTTGCCTAAGACCTTGGGTAAATAAACCTTTTTTTGAGTTTTTAACAATTCCTCTATCAAAGGTAAAACGTCTACTTCTTTATTAATGGGATAATAGAGAGCTATGGAATCAAAGTCCCATTTTTTGATTTGATTTCTCAATTTTTCTACTATTTTTTGTGAATATTTTTCATATTTTTCTTGATCTAGATCCAACCTTTTTTTTAAAATATTATCTCTAATTTCTTTTTTCGTCATCGTATTTTATCCCTCTCTAAGTTTAATATTATAATTTAGACTTTACTTTTCTTCATTGCTCATTATATAATAAAAACAAGAAAATTTTTGCCAACCACTCAAAATTATTGTATAATGTTATTTGTACATTCTAAAAAACCAAGTAACTAAAAGAGGGATCGAAAAATTCTTTATAAATTTAGATATTCGAAAATTCTTTATCTGCTACCTTTAATCTTTGTTTTATTTTTGTTTACATTAGGTAACTTTCTATACAGTCTTTATCCAAAAAGTATTATAGCTTTTATATTTCTCGGAATAATAGTTACACTTTTATTTTATTCCATAAGAAAATTTATGCGGTATCCTATTATTTATGATCAAAATAACAAAACCTTTTACGTTATTACCTCCGTATTTTCAGAAAGATACGAGCATTTCAGTAAATCCTCCATTAAAGAAACGGTTATAACTTCCAGAAAAATAGTAATAATTTTAGAGGATAAAACAATTATTTTACCAAAGTATATAGAAAACAAAGACAAACTTATTTCTTTTTTAAAAGGAGATTAAATTGAAAGGTAGAGAAACGGTTGCATATATAAATATTGATAAATACTTAGAAAATTTAAATTATATACAAAACCAGGCAAAAACCAATATTATACCAGTTTTAAAGGCAAATGCTTATGGACATGGTATGGTTCCTTTAGCAAAGCAAGTATTTAACGAAGGTTATACTATGTTGGCTGTTGCTTATTTGGAAGAGGCTTTACAAATCTTAAAGGAGGGGATAAAACTCCCAATTTTAATCTTTAATTACTTTTCGCCAACAGATTTTAAAGAATTATCAGAGTTCGCTCAGTTTTTAAGGCCAACAATTACTTCGTATATGTTTTTAGAAAAAGTATGTGATATACTAGGGAAAGACGTTGGTAAATTTAAATTTCATATAAACGTGGATACCGGAATCAACAGAATTGGTACAAAAGAAGAAAGATTACCACAATTGATAAAGTTGATCAAAGATAAAAACGTTCGAATAGAAGGTGTTTATTCTCATTTTGCAAGTGCAGATGAAAGAGATAATTTTACCAGAGTTCAGTTTGAAAAGTACAAAACTTTATTAGATTATATAATCAATTCAGGAATAGATGTTGAAATAAAACATATATCTAATAGTGCGGCTGCTCTTTTTTTCCCCGAATACTCCTTAGATTATGTAAGACCAGGAATTGCCACTTATGGTTTACAACCATCCACAACTCATAAAATTGATCAATTGAAGCCTATTTTAGAACTAAAAAGCATTGTGGCAAGCATTCAAAACCTTCAACCAAATGAAACTATTGGCTATGGTCGAACTTATGAAGTTCAAAAAAAGATGAAAACCGCCGTTGTTCCTATAGGGTATGCGGACGGTTATTTCAGAGTTCTCTCCAACAATGGGGAAGTTTTGATAAATGGGAGAAGACGCAAAATATTAGGCAGAGTATCGATGGATCAAATAGTTGTTGATGTTACTGACAATAATGTATCAATCGGTGATGAAGTTGTAATCATAGGGAGGCAAAAGTACGATGAAATAAGCGCAGAAGAAGTAGCTGAAAACGCATCTACTATAAACTATGAAGTAACCTCAAGAATAGCTCAAAGGGTTCAGCGGATTTACATTAAGGGAGGAAAATATTTTGAATGAAGATTATTCCTTGAACGATATAATAAAAGATAATCCGTTTCATCCAAAGACAAATGGAGAAAATATTCCGTTAATATCTGATTTAAAACCAACTGAAGAAGCAGAAATAGAAGGAAAAGTAGTGAGTAAAAAGCTTCAGAAAACAAAAAATGACAAAACTTTTTTACTGTTTACAATAGCCGATAAAAGTCAATCCATTAGAGCTATTGATTGGTATAACGCTGAAACAAATAATAACAAGATTCAAATTGGTGACGTTATAAAAGTAAAAGGCAAAATAGTTTATTTTGAAAATAGACTTCAAATTAATATCAGTAACGAAACCGACTCGGTGCAAAAGATTAACCTAATAAATATCAACCCTGAAAAGTACTTGCAATTTTCCAATAATGATCTATCGAAGTTAAAATCAAAACTAGAATATTACATAGAAACAGTTGAAGATCAAGGTATTAAATCTTTGCTAAAACAAATCTTTTTGGTTAATTCAAGATTAAAAGAATCCTTTCTTTTTTCACCTGCTGCAATAGAAGTGCATCATGCCTATCCTGGAGGTTTATTGGTACATACCGTAATGGTTACTGAACTATCTTTAAGATTATATAATCTCTACAATGAAGATACTGATATATGCATCAATAAAGATATCATAATCGCTGGATCACTTTTGCACGATATAGGAAAAATAGAAGAATATGTTATAAAACCCAGTGGAATAGAAAAAACGGAACAGGGTGAATTAATTGGTCACATACATCTGGGAACAAAAATAGTGTACGAGGAGTCAAAAGTTATAACTCCAAAAATAAAAGAATCAGATCTTAACCATTTAATACACATCATACTTTCCCATCATGGAGAAATAGAATATGGAAGTCCAGTGGTTCCAAAAACTATCGAATCATTTATTATTGGGTTAAGTGATAACGTGGATTCAAAAATTGCTCAAGTTAAAGACAATATCAGAAATACTTTACAAATAAATAAAAATCAAAGTTGGAGTGAATACGATAAGAGACTTGCCCGTAAAATAAAAATAGAAAAATACTAGCAGGAGGTAATTTAATTAATGCCCAAAAAAAACACTAAATCCAACAACAATAACAAGGAAAATAAATACGTAGTGATCGTCGAATCCCCATCAAAAGCAAAAACAATAGAAAGATATTTAGGAAAGGAATATAAAGTAATAGCTTCAAAAGGCCACGTTCGTGATTTACCTAAAAAAGAGTTTGGAGTAGATATTGAGCACGACTTTGAGCCGATCTTTCAAGTAATTCCTGGTAAAGAAAAGGTTATACAAGAAATCAAGAAAGAAACAAAAGGCAAAAAAGTATTACTAGCATCGGATATGGATAGAGAAGGAGAAGCTATTGCATGGCATCTGTCCCAACTTTTAGATCTCGATCCGAAAGAGAAAAATCGAATCATATTCTCTGAAATCACTAAAAATGCAATAAAAAATTCAATAAGTAATCCTCAAAGTTTAGATTTAAAAAAAGTCGATGCCCAGATAGCCAGAAGAATTTTAGACCGATTGGTAGGATATAAAATTTCTCCTTTAGTTTGGAAAGTATTAAAGGATTACAAGACTAGTGCTGGAAGGGTTCAATCTGCGGCATTGAAATTGATGGTGGATAAAGAAAGAAAAATTTTTTCCTTCAAACCAAAAAAATACTACAATATTTATCTTGAACACAATGGTCAAAATATTCCTTTAACAAAAGAGAACGGTAAAAAAATAAAACCCGAAAGTATAACAAAAACAAAAAAAGACCAAATCTTCGAATATTTGAAAGACAAAGATTTTAAACTGGTGAATGTTGAAGAAAAAGAAACAATAAGAAAGCCTCCATTACCATTTATTACTAGCACTCTTCAACAAGCTGCTGTTTCAACCTTTAACTGGAGTTCTTCTAAAGTAATGAAAATAGCACAAGATTTGTACGAAGGTGTGGAAACCTCTGAAGGAAGTATTGCGTTTATTACTTACATGAGAACCGACTCTACAAGAGTTTCAAACGAGGCCCAACAGGCAGCTATTAACTATTTGGAAAAAAATTACGGGAAAGATTACGTAGGACATTACCTATCTAAAAACAAAAAAACAAACGTTCAAGATGCCCATGAAGCAATAAGGCCTACTGATATCTACATGGATGTTAACAATGCAAAAAGGTTAATTTCCTCAGACCATTTAAAGTTGTATACCCTTATTTGGAATAGATTCATGGCTTCTCAGTCATCTCCGTCAAGATATTTAGAAAAAACATTCACTATTGAAGACAATACCAACAAATATTCATTTGAAATAACGTCCAAAAAATGTATCTTCGATGGATTTGAAAAATTCTGGAACCCCAACAATAAAGAAGTGGATTTTGAAATAGATAAAAATGATATGATCACATATGACCAATTAAAATTCGAAGAAAAAGAAACTAATCCACCAAATAGGTATACAGAGGCAACATTGATAAAGGAATTAGAATCTAAAGGAATTGGAAGGCCATCAACATACGCAACAATAATATCCACACTTTTGCAACGTAAATACGTTTCTAAAATATCGAAAAGTACCTTGAGACCAACAACCACAGGTTTTGTGGTGACTGACTTTTTGGAAGCATATTTTCCAGAGATAGTTGATGTAAAATTCACTGCTAACATGGAAGAAGACCTTGATAAGATAGAAGATGGAAAAAACAAAAGTAAAATTGTTTTAGAACAGTTTTATAAAGATTTTGAAAAGTTTCTCACCACAGCATCTAATAACATAAAAAATAAACAAAAAATTTTACATTACGTAAGCGATGTACCTTGCGAAAAATGTGGAAAAGATATGAAATTGAATTTTGGACGATACGGTCTGTATTTATCTTGTGAGGAATGCAAGGAAACTCAGAAAATCCCTGCGGAATCATTTGGAGTAACAATTAAAGACAAATTATACATAAAAGAATATCTACAAGAAACTTTAAAAATAGACAAAGAAGAGAATAAAATTGATGAAAAATGCCCCATCTGTGGTGGAGATCTAGTATTAAAACACGGGAAATTTGGAGAATTCATAGCGTGCAGTAACTACCCGGATTGTAAATACACAAGGAATGTGAAAGCAAGAGGAAAGTGCCCCAACTGTGAAGGTGAAGTCGTAAAATTAAGAAGCAAAAAAGGAAAAACTTATTTCAAATGTGATTCTTGTGGAACAATGTATTGGAATGAACCTTCAGAATACAGTTGCCCCACCTGTGGAGAAACGTTATTCTACAAAACCCTCAGAGGAAAAGAAAAGTTATACTGTGAAAAAGACAAAACATATTTTGAAATCGAAGAAATTAAACAGTTAACAAAGTAAATGTAGAAAGTAAAAAAGGAGAAAAAAACGATGAACATCCCAATTATTACAGGTGGGAAATCTATAGAGAGAGAAATTGCCTTTAGAAGTGCAAAAAATGTTTTTAATTCAATATATAATTTAGGTCATGAACCGATAATATTAGATTTAATAGATGATGATTTTATATCAAAAATACAAAATTATAAATTTGCCTTCAATGTAGTACACGGAGATTACGGAGAAGACGGGAAATTACCTTCTTTATTGGATATCTTAGGAATTGACTACACATGTTCGGGCCCTGAAACATGTGTAGCCACATACGATAAGTTTATATTCTACTCTCTATTTAAAAATTACATACAAATACCTAAGACGATTCTAACAAACAAATTGATATCACCGCCCTTTGCGTACCCTTTCATCATCAAACCTAGAAAAAGTGGATCAAGTAAAGGGGTATACATCATTCACAACGAAAATGAATTCAAATTCTATCTAGATAAAGATTTGAGAGAATTTCAAGATGTTCTAGTTCAAGAATATATAAAAGGCAGGGAAATAACGATATCTTATATTCAAAAAAATGATGAATTCATATTACTACCAATTCTTGAAATTATTCCAAAAAAAGAATTCTATGATTATGAAGCAAAATATACTAACGGGTTAACCGAACTCATACCGCAGCTTAATTCTCCTGAAAAAATTATACAAAAAGTAAATGAAATTGGAGCCCAAGTTATGAAAATACTCTCTTTTAAAGACATGTTTAGAATCGATGCCGTATTAAGGGGTGATGAAATTTACGTTTTGGAGATAAACACAGTACCTGGTTTAACAGAATTAAGTGATCTTCCTACATCCGCAATAGCTGCAGGAATTAGCTTTGATGAGTTAATAGATATAATAATCAAAAACCATGTTGCGCGGGTTGCAGGGTGAAAGAGTAAAAAGCTCTTTTCCTTATGATTTGCTGTATTATGCAAAGTAGGTCTTTAAATGATTTTGACGTTGAACTTGAGGATCTTAAGGGGCTCGCCCCTTAACGCTTTGGCGAAGGGGCGCTATATATAAAGTTTTAGAGTTTCTTAAGACATAAAAAATGTGAACACAAGGAGGAAATACAATTAATGGATTTTCATGGGACAACGATATTAGGAGTAAAAAGAAACGGAAAAACAGTAATATGTGGTGATGGTCAAGTAACAATGGGAGAAACAGTCTTTAAAGGTAACGCTAAAAAAGTTAGAAGATTAGGTGAAGGAAAAGTAATATCAGGTTTTGCTGGGTCCGTAGCCGATGCCCTAGCTCTTTATGAAAGATTTGAAGGAAAGTATAAGTCTTCACACGGGAATCTTATGAAAGCAGCTGTGGAATTGACTAAAGATTGGCGTATGGACAAAGCACTTAGAAGGCTTGAGGCATTATTGTTGGTTGCCGACAAAGAAAATATGTTTTTAATTTCTGGCAATGGCGAAGTAATGGAACCACAAGAAGATGCAATTGCAATAGGTTCCGGTGGACCTTATGCCTACGCCGCGGCAATGGCGCTATTAAGGAATACAGATTTAGATGCTGAAGAAATCGCTAAAAAAGCTATAAAAATTGCTGGTGAAATATGTATTTACACGAATGATAATATCACAATGGAGATTATCGAATGAGTGAACAGATTCTAACTATCCCAACAAACAAAATTGAAGAAAAAATCCCCCCGATCAACAATAATTTTTATCAAATGAAATTCAGCGATTTCTTAGAAATACTAGAAAGTGGTAATTTCCACGAAAGAGATGAAATAGAAAACGATTATAATTACAAACAAATCATACCTTATGTAGTGTTCAAAAACTACGAAGACAAAATTTTAGTTTTAAAGAGAACACAAAATCAAAGTGAAAAAAGGCTTCACAACAAAATATCTATAGGGATAGGTGGTCACATAAACAAGGGGGATAAGGGTATTACTATGGAACAGACTTTTTTCAACGGAATGGATCGTGAAATAAACGAAGAATTATGGATTACTAATTCATACAAATACATCTATAAGGGAATAATCAACGATAACTCCGAAGAAGTATCCAAGGTTCATTTAGGCATCCTTTTTGTCGGATTCATCGATTCTGCCACGATTAAAGAAGAAGATAACTTTGAGAGCACATGGATGAAAAAAGAAGAAATCGTAAATTTAAAAGATGTTGACTTCGAAGGGTGGACAAAAATTGCTATAAATATCATGTAAGATCCCTTCCTTAAAAGGGTGGGGAGCGGGGGAAGGGCGCTAAAACAAGTTTAAAACAATTTTTAGAGTTTCTAAAAATAGTAAAAGAACACATAAAGGAGGCATAAATTTATTTTATGAACAATATTTACGGAGAAAATTCGGGTAAAGGCTTTGTAAAGGAAGTACCTGTATCTGCATTTGCAAAAGCGGTAGAAAGTGCCATTTACAAAGCACCACTAAGAGAAAACAACAAAATTTGGTTAAGCGACTTATGGCTCATCACTTCTTTACCAGAAGATTTGATTAAAGAAGCTATTTCCAAATATATCGAAGAAATTGATCTACCCGACGATGTTGAAGAGATATACGACGATGAAAAAAACAAAGTTCTTTGGAAAAAATAAATTAGTACCAACTGTGGGGTGGGCTGCGAGGCAAAGGGTCGAAAAAACAAGTTTTAGAGTTTTTAAAAACAGTAACTCTAATTAAAACTGGAGGAAAAAAGTGAAAGTTGATTTTCATACTCATTCTACAGGATCAGACGGAAGTAACACTCCTAATGAATTATTGAATCTGGCCTTAGAAACAAACATACAATATCTATCTATCACCGATCACGATACCCTTGATGGAATAAAAGCTATAGAAAACTCTACAGATTTAAACAAGTTAAAATTCGTTCCTGGAGTAGAAATAAGTGCGGAATTTCCGAACACTCTACACCTTTTAGGATACGGCTTTGATATCACAAACGAAAGGTTAAATAAGGTTTTAGAAGACCTCCAAGAGTACAGAAAAAAAAGAAACGTTTTAATGATCGAAAACATGCAAAAACTTGGTTTTCAAATCTCTCTTGAAGAACTAAAAAAAGAAGCAGGTGGAGAATTGATTGGTAGGCCTCATTTTGCTTCTTTAATGGTGAAAAAAAATTACGTAAGCAACAAACAAGAAGCTTTCGATAAGTATTTAAAGAAAGGTGCACCTCTTTACTTAGACAAAAAAAGGTTGGAGCCAAAAGATGCAATATTGTTAATTAAGGAAGCTGGGGGTGTGGTTGTCCTAGCTCACCCTTTTCAAACAAAGGTTGATGAACAAAACCTCGACAAACTGATCAAAGAGTTAGTAGATTATGGTTTAGATGGCATAGAAGCTTACTATTCTTTGCACACAAAAGAAATGACCGAAAGGTATAAAACCCTTGCCACAAAGTATGGTTTGTTTATTACCGCTGGTTCGGATTACCACGGAACAAACAAAATAGGGATAGAAATGGGGATTAACGTCAGCAAAAAAGAATTAGAACCATTTTTAAATATTTTAAGGATGCTTTAAGATTCACTACATATAATAGGGTTAGAAAAGAATAACCCCCAATAAAATCCCCAACTTATCCCGCTTTATGCGGGGTTTTTTTATAAAGATATTTATTTAAATGGAGGAGTTTATGAAGAAAAAAAATTTTTTAATTCCGCTGTATGGCGTTTTCATGGGTGTTTCTGATTCTATCCCTGGGGTTTCAGGGGCGACGATAGCTTTGATACTCGGCATTTATCAGAATTTCATATCTGCATGGTCTTTTGTTTTTTCCAATTTATTCAATTTCAAAACTTTAATGAAAAGCCACGAACTCCGATTTTTGATTTTGTTGTACATAGGCGTTTTTCTTGGAATGTTCTCAACCTTAGGGTTTATAGACTTTTTATTAACGAATTACCAAACAATTGTCTTTTCTTTCTTTTCAGGTTTAATTATCGGTAGTATCTTTTTTTTGGGCTCGGATCTATTTAAAAATGTTGATTTCAAAAATACCCAAAAGTCTAAATATGTTTCCTTTTTTATTTCAGCAACTATAGGCTTTTTAGTTGCTTTCTATATTTCAGGGGCAGAGTTCTTATTAGATCAACACGATTTTCCAATAATCTTTTCTTCAGGATTTTTGGCTATATCTGCCATGATCCTTCCAGGAATTTCCGGTGCCTACGTTCTATTACTTTTGAATCAATATTCATACATAGTTAAAGCAGTTACGGATTTTAATTTCTCTGTACTGATAACCTTTGTTTTAGGTATTGTGTTGGGATTGGCTTGTATGAGTAAACTATTGAAATGGGTGTTGGATAAATTTTACTTGGCGACAATGTTTTTTCTCATGGGACTAATGGTAGGAGGATTGAGAGCTCCAATTTCAAAAATAGATAACTTTGTTAGCTTTTTAATATTTGGTTTAATGGGAGCTTTTGTAATTGTAATTATCGAAAGATTTGGTAGAAACAATAAATAATTTAATTTTTCCTCTTTCGCCTTTTTGGAATTCCAAAAGTTTGGTCAATTTCAACTTCTTTCCCCAGATCTCTGTGGACAAGGGAAAGAGATTCCAATTTTATTTGATACTTTAACTTTTTATCAGACAAATAACTGGTAATTTGTCCAATATTCTCTTTATTAATATCTTCTACCGCTAAAGTTATATGTGGAAAAGGTACGTTATATTTTACCCATTTTACGTTAAAATTCTTTTCTAATTCATTCCAAAGTTTTGTTATTTTATTGTAAAAAGGCTGAGGTAGAATAGTTAAAATAGATTGCATTTTTTCATCACCCTTTTTATTAGGAGGTTTAAACATGAATGATAATAAAAAACGAATCGTTAGGTTTCTTATTTATTATTTTTTCATTTCTGTTGGAATACTTTTAATATTCTATTTTTGGTTTACAAAACTATTTTGGTTTTCTCTAGTTACTTGGCTTTTTGCCACTTTTGGTGTTATTTCAATTTCATTCTTTACACTTATGAACTTGAGAATCGATGAACTTAAGAATGAATCAAAAGATGTAGATTCAAGTAATAAAGATGATTAATATATTTATCAGTATAAGTTCAATTCATCTTTTATTTGAACCATACCATCTATGGCTATTTTGAAGAAATCATCCAATTCGATATTAAGTCTACTTATTTCTTTTATTTTTTCTCTATCAGCTCCTCTTGCAAATGCTTTATCTTTGTACTTCTTTTTCAACGATTTAACTGTTAATTCAGTTATATCTTTATTTGGTCTCACTAAGACTGCCGCGACGATAAGCCCGGAAAGTTGATCAGCAGTGTATAAGGCTATCTCAATGTCTTTTTCCAACTCTTTTTTTTCATTATGAGCCAATATAGCGTCTTTTACATCTTGATCAACTTTGTCTCCAAGCATTTCGACTGTTTTTAAGCCATGGCTATCTGGATCATCTTTCGTTTCTTCATAGTCCAGATCGTGTAGTAAACCAGTGATTTCCCATTTTTCTTCATCTTGGTTTAGTTTTTTTGCTAACTCTTTCATAATAGCCCCTACAGCAAGGGAATGAGTGAACAAATTATCCGTTTTAAGGTTTTGTTTTAGTAACTCGAGGGCTTCTTCTCTTGTCAAAAAAATCACTCCTTATTCAAACTTATTAAAAGCAAATTTAAAGAAAAAATAAAAGATTAATCCAGTAAACAAAATAGTTGCGAAGATGATCCATAAACCTATTACTACGGGAGGTGTTGTAGTAAAAATTAATATTAAACAAACAACTAAACCAAAAAATAACCAAAACATGATCTTCAGATTACGCCATATTTTATTTAATTTCTCTTTCAGTTTAGAATTTTGAAAAAGCAGATCGTCCAAAGTTTCTCTGTTTTCTTTATTTTGTTCTTCTAATATTTTTATTCTATTTTCAAAATCTTCAACGTTATTCTTGGTCATCCTTCTCTGCTACCTCCTTTGAAGAAAGAAATACTTTCTTTGGAAACTATTAAACCTTCTTTAAACCTTACTTCTAGAATTCAAAAATTTTTAAAATACCTCCATCATTCTTAGCTCCCCTTCGCCCAGCAGCCCGCCCATCTAAGGAAGGGACCTGCGGTCCCTTTACCCACCAGGGTGGGGGAGGGCTCCGCCCTGTAACCCTTTTAAAATCAAAATCTTATTTTTGAAAATCTTTTTATTTCTAAAATGTCTAAGAAAGAAAGTGGACTATATCTTTTTTAAGTATTATAACACAATATTTTAGAGTTAAAAGGTGTTCGATTCAATAAATTAGTGCCAATTGCGTTTTAAACATACAAATTATAGTTTTCTTTTGTTAAATAACTCGAAAAAATATGGTATAATTTACGAGTAAAAGGATAACTCATTGCTAAGTTATGTGTTGATAATCTTAGCCCGTTATTTCATCAGGTAGTTTTAAAGTTTGTTTTAGAGTTTTTAAAGCCATCATAAATACTGCATTCAGGAGGGATTTTAGTGAAAGGAATGATCGTTGAAACATGGCTGGAAACATGGAAAAATACCTACGGAGAAGATTATGTAAATGAACTTTTAACTGAAATAGGAATTCAGAAAAACAAACATTTCTCTCCCTTCGAAGATTTGGAAGATATTAAAGTTTTTAAACTTTTAGATTTAATAAGTAAATCAACGAATAAATCCAAAGAAGAGATAATGAAAGAACTCGGTAGAAAAAATATTTATACTTTCAAGAAATATTATCCCAATTTTTTCAAAAAAAAGGGTCTCCTTTCTTTTTTGTCATCTATGAATGATGTTCATAAATCATTAACAAGAAGAATAAAAGGAGCCAAACCCCCCGCGATCGAATTTGAAATCATAGATAGTAACTCTGCCTACCTTACTTATCGGTCTTTCAGAGATATGAGATACTATTTTTTAGGGTTATTGGAAGGCTCAGCCGAGGTTTTTGGGGAGAAAATTGAATATGAGGTTATTGATCAAGGAAGCACCGATAAAGGAAGTTTTCTAAAAATAAAATTAGAAAGTGAGAAACCTTATGCAAAAATTCGGAAGGCTCGTTTTTTTGCATCTATAAGTTTTTCATTAATGAAAATGTTCTTTACTTCTCTAACCTTTTATACAATAATCACAGTCTTTTTGTTGTCTTGGCTTCTCACATGGCTTTTAGGTAACCATTGGTATACTTTTTTGATTACAGGTATCCTATCTGGTACATTTATTCTTTCCATGGGAAATTATTTTAAAAGGTTATTTTCTTACTCTACAGAAGGGTTACAAAATTTAAAGAATCAAGAATTCGACCAACCAGTACTATTAAAAGGAGAGAAGATGCTTGAAAATCATTCTTTAGAAATTGATAATTTGAGGAGCAATTTTAATGGGATTTTTATTCAATTAACCGGAGATATAGAAGAAATAGAAACTTTCACCGAGAAAGTCGGAGAAAGAGCGGAGGAAATGCAGGAAATAAGCGACTCAATAGGAGAATTAGTTGAACAAGTCGCAATAAGCTCAGAACAGATCGCTCAAGATGCTGAATCCATATCAAACGTAGTTGAAGTGAATGTAAATACGATACAAAGCATTATATCCAGAGAAAACCAGATGGTAGAATCTTTGGAAAATGCAGTCAAAAGAATTAATGATTCTTCTTCAAAAGTTGAAAATTCCTCAAAAGAAATAGAAAGTATGAGTGAAAGGTTTAATAATTTGGTAAAAGAAAGCGATAAGTTAGAGAAAGATACTCAAGAAATTCTAAAAGTCGTTGATACAGTGAAAGGTATTGCTGATCAAACTAATTTGTTAGCTTTAAATGCTGCAATAGAAGCATCTAGAGCCGGAGAAGCCGGCAGGGGATTTGCCGTAGTAGCTGATGAAATAAGAAAATTGGCTGAAGAAAGTAAAATAGCTGCCTCACAAATTGATAATATACTTAGCAGAATATCTTCCGGTATTCAGCTGTTAACACAAACTGTTGAAAAAGAGTTTAAATCAATGAAAATAGGGGCTAACAATCTACGAATAAGTTCTCAGGATAATAAAGAATCTGCAACCAATATAGAAAATATTTCCAAAGAAATCCACAACATCTTGGATGAATTAAGTAGAGAAGGAGTTAAACTGGAAGATTTAACAAAAAACACCCAAAACTTGCTGGCTATATCTGAAGAAGGTTCAGCTACTTCTGAAGAAATATCAACTTCCGTTAAAACTTTTGTAAATAATATAAAAGAAATCTTACAGAACATAAAAGAGGTGGAAAGATTCATTTCTTCATTTAAAGACAGCCTATCTAGTGAAAATTGATCTTTTATTTCAAATTTATTTTAATTTTTTTCATCTTTTTTTAAAACTTTCATGTTATAATTTACTTCGGGTTGTGCTTTAAGGATGTTATTGAATTTTTAGATTAAGAAATAATTTTAATAAAGGGGGTAGATAACGTTGGTTGAAAGACAAATGACAAGGCAGTTTTTGGAGGACGCATTTTGTGGTGAATCAAAGGCACATATGAAGTATTTGATTTTTTCTACTGAGGCAGAAGAAAAAGGATTAAAAAACCTTTCAAGAATGTGGAAAGCCATTGCTCATGCTGAGTTTGTTCATGCAAGAAACCATTTCAGAGCTTTGGGTTATATTGGATCAACAGAAGATAACCTTCAACAATGTATAGACGGGGAAACATTTGAAGTTGAAGAAATGTATCCTGTGTACAACAACGCAGCTAATTTTCAAGAAGAAAAGGAAGCTGTAAAGACTACACATTTTGCTTTGGAAGCAGAAAAAATACACGCTGAGTGGTATAAAAACGCAAAGAAGGTTGCGGATCAGGGTAAAGATGTGGAAGTTGGTAAAATTTTCATATGTGATGTCTGTGGTTATACAGTAGAAGGAGAAGCCCCAGAAAAATGTCCTGTTTGTGGAGCTCCGAAAAGCAGATTTGTAGAATTCTAATTTAATTTTTCAAAGAAAGGAGATGATCCTTTGTGTTAGGTGAAGTAATTAAGATTAAAGATTTCAAAGAAGAAAAACATGTCCCTACAATCGATTGCCCAGACAAAGTTCAACCTAACGAAGAGTTTGAAGTAGATGTACAGGTTGGTAAAGAGATAAAACATCCAAACACCGTTGAGCACCATATTGAGTGGATAGATCTTTTTATGCAATACGATGATGATCCAAATACAGTACATGTAGGCAGATATATATTCGGGCCTGTAATGGGGGAACCTCATGTAAAAGCAAAAATTAAGTTAGCGAAATCCGGAACATTGATTGCACTTTCTCATTGCAATATTCATGGACTGTGGGAAAATACCAAAAAGGTTTCTGTAGGATGATTTTTAAAAATATTAATTAGGAGTTGATAAAAAATGAAAAAATATAGGTGTACGATTTGTGGATATATATACGACCCAGAAGTTGGAGATCCTGATAACGACGTAGAACCAGGAACCTCTTTCGAAGACTTACCAGATGATTGGACTTGCCCCGTTTGTGGTGCTGCTAAAGAAGACTTTGAACTACTCGAAGAATAAAAAAGGCGGGATGTTAATCCCGCTTTTTTAATAATTCACCAACAGCTTTTCTTATTTCTAAATTTTCACCATCTTTTGAGTCAACTATGACTGTATCTCCTTCTTTTATAGTATCTTCGATAATCATATTTGCCAAAGGGGACTCAATCTTTCTTTCTATAACCCTTCTCAACGGTCTAGCTCCATAAACTGGATCAAAGCCTTCTCTTGCTATAACGTCCTTTGCTGCTTCAGTTATTTGAATACTTATATGCTTTTCTTTCAACCTTTCTTCTAATCTTGAAATCATTATATCAACTATTCTCTTTATCTGAGAGATACTCAAAGGTTTGAATACTATAATATCGTCCAGCCTGTTAATAAATTCTGGTCGAAATGCCATTTTTACCTGACCCATAATTTCATTTTTTGTATTTTCATAAGACTCTTCGTCAGATTCTCCAACAAAACCAACACTCTTTTTTGTCTTATTTAAGAATTCGGAACCCAAGTTAGAGGTCAATATTATTATAGTATTACTGAAATTTACGGTCCTACCTTGAGAATCTGTTAACCTTCCATCGTCTAATATCTGCAACAATATGTTGAATACATCGGGATGGGCTTTTTCAACTTCATCGAATAATATTACCGAATATGGTCGTCTTCTGATTTGCTCTGTTAACTGTCCACCTTGTTCGTAACCTACGTAACCTGGTGCCGCACCTACTAACCTTGAAACGTTGAATTTTTCCATGTATTCACTCATATCTATCCTGACCAGTGCATCTTCGGTTCCGAACAATATCTCGGCCAATGTTCTGGCTAATTCCGTTTTTCCAACTCCAGTTGGCCCAAGAAACAAGAAAGAACCAACCGGCTTCTTAGGATCTTTTAACCCTGCTCTTGCCTTTTTAATGTGATCTGCCACCGTGTTAACCGCTTCTTCTTGGTCAACGAGCCTTCTGTGTATTTCATTTTCAAGGTTGGCAAGTCTCTTCCTTTCATCTTCAACCATTCGTGTAACAGGGATACCCGTCCATTCTTGTACCAAAGAGGCTATTATGTCTTCATCTACTACATTGTTTATTTCGCTTTGTACTCGTTTAGCAGCTTTTTGTGCTTTTTCTAATTCCTTTTGAAGGTCAAAATATTCTGCCTTTTTCTTGGACGCCTCTTCATATTTTTCCTCTAAGGTTAGTTTATTAATCTCCTCTTCTAGTTTCGACATTTTCTTTTCCAATTCTCTAATCTTTTCAGGTTTGGCCGAGTTTCTAAGCTTTACTCGGGCGCAAGCTTCATCTATCAAATCTATTGCTTTATCAGGTAAGAACCTGTCATTGATATACCTATGAGAAAGATTTACTGCTGCGATTAAAGCCTCATCCAATATTTCAACCTTATGATGTTTTTCGTACGTTTCTTTTATACCTTTAAGTATTTCAATAGCTTGCTCGGGGGTAGGTTCTTGTACATACACAGGTTGAAACCTTCTCGCTAAGGCTTTGTCCTTTTCAATGTATTTTTTGTATTCTTCATAAGTTGTTGCCCCTATAACCTTTATTTCGCCTCTAGCTAAAGAAGGTTTCAAAATATTTGCTGCATCCATTGCATTTCCTTCGGCCACTCCAGCTCCTATTATATTGTGCAGTTCATCGATAAATAAAATAATTTCATCGCTTTTTTCCTTTACTGCATCAATGACTGATTTAAGTCTTTCTTCAAACTCACCTCTGAATTTTGAACCCGCTAGTAAAGCAGCCATGTCTAACTGTAAAATTCTTTTATTTTTTAGATAGGAAGGAGGATTTTCTTCCACTATCAACTGCGCTAAACCTTCTACTACAGCTGTTTTTCCAACCCCCGCGTCTCCTACTAAAACAGGATTATTTTTGGACTTACGGGATAATATTTCAACCATTCTATTTATCTCTTTTTCCCTTCCAATGACGGGTGTAAGTTTTCCTTTTTTAGCCTCTTTAGTTAAATCTACAGTAAACTTTTTCAAAGGATCTCCCACACCTGATTCTATTTCTTCATCTCCGTTTTCTAGCATCTCTTGAAGACGTTCTCTGATTAAAGCCTCTGAAGTATAAGCAGACAATAATTTCGATGCGTAAGATGTACCCTCCATCAAAACTCCTAATAATAAAGCTAATAAAGGAATTTTATTAAATCCCATACTATTGGCTTCTGATTTAGCTATTTGTAAAGCGTTTGCCAAACTAGTTGATAGATATATACCTTGTTGTCCACCATAAGACATGGAATAATAAACTCCCATTTCTTCAGATAAAGCTTCTTCGAGTTTTATTTTTATTGAATTAATGTTTGCACCTTCAAAAATTTTTTTCACATTTTCATCTTCAACATTTAGAATTGCTAACAACAAATGCTCTGGTTTTAGAATATTTCCACCTGAATAGCTCAAAACATTCTGTGCTTCCTGAAATGCTTTCAAGGATTTTTCAGTGAAATCATTTGGATTGAATCTCATTATGTCACCTCCATACACTTTATGTAATAAAATATTTTATCACTCGTAACTCTTAACTGCTAATTCTATTTTCATTATATCTTTTTCAATGTAAAATGTCAAGAAAAAGTTTTAAATTTCTGTTTTAATTTAATTTCTTTTATAAAATTAATGAATATATGGACAACTTGTTATAAGGCAATTTATTTAGATTAGTAAATTTACAATATATTTTTATCCTATTTTTAAGCATTTTAGTGTTATAATTAAATTGAAAAAGATAAAGCATCGGAGAGTGGATTTAATGATGAACGATATTTTAAATATTATATACAACGATGATCCCCAAAATGTTTTAAAATCAACTTTTATGGAAATCTCTTCCCAATTGAAAGAAACAATTGGGAAAGATAATATTATGTTTATTTATCAGTCAAGTAGAGAGGTTTTTAAAGCTTTAGCCTCTACAAGTGATAAGTTTGAGAATGTAAAAATATATATGCGTGGAAACGAGGAGTTAAAATCCAAAATTTTTTCAAATGAAGTGGTACCTGTGAATCTAAAAGATGATACTTTACCAGCAAGTTCAAATGGAAACGGTAAAAAAGAATTATTTTTGTATCCTATATTCTCTGAAGAATCTTTAATTGGAGCAGTTGGATTATTTGATAATAAAGTAGACAAAAATACCTTCGACCAACATTTTTTTTATTACGCTGTATTGATTAACTTGATTGTAGAAAAGCTAAGAATTAAGGATTTGGAAGACAAGGTAATTTTAATGGAAAAACTCACCGACATTATAGAAGAAATTACACAAAAAGAGGTAATAATAGAAAATGTTTTAAACCTTCTAAAAGATTCACTTCATGCAGAAAGCATAGTTTTCTGGGAACTTCAAGGGGATAATCTTGAAATCAAATACATGCTGGGAATAGACGAGAAATTAATCATAAATCACAAGATTCCTTTAGAAAATACTCTTGAAGGTAAAACTATAAAAGAGAGAAGAAGTTATATGGTTGTTGGACGAGAGAATTTTCAAAATTATTTTATTCCTTTTAATTTAGATCTCAAATCTTCTATTTATGCTGTTATAGAACAAAATAATGAAGTTTACGGTGTTTTAAGTGTTTATAACAGAGAAGAAAAAGATTCTTTTAGAACTTACAAAAATTTTGATGAATCAGATTTTCACGTTTTTTCTGATACCGCCAAAAGATTAGCTTTTTCTATTCACAGAATAAACCTATACAATAAGCTTCAAAATGAAGTCAGTAAGTTGACTGAATTGAAAAAGAATTATGAGCAACTTATTGAAAAACAAAAAGAACACTTAGATATGCTGAATGCATTGGATAAGATATCTCAAGCCGTTAGGTCTGTTTACGATAAAAATTTAGCAATAAAAATAATGCTCTTAGGATTAACTTCTGGAAGAGGTCTTAAGTTTAACAGAGCTCTTTATTTAGAAAAAGACAAGGTTAGAGGTTTTCTTGTTCCAAAATTATGGGTTGGTCCAGATACAGAAGAAGATGCAAACGAGATCTGGAAAGAAGCTAACATTAGGTCTTTAAAATATGGAAATGTTGTTCAGTACCTGAAGGAGGAAGCCATAAAAATACCCACTAATAATAAACTAATTCTTAGTTTACAAAACAAAGTTTTAGCCTATAAAGGGCACCCTATATTAGAAAGAGTTGTTGAAAAAAAACAGGTGTTACATATCGTTCCTCAAATGTTGGAAATTAAATGGGAAGATTTGGAGGATATATATGATATAGTAAAAATAAATGAGTTTCTCATTTTTCCAGTTGCCGGAATGGTTGAAACTAAGGGTGTAGTAATAGTTGACAACAAAATAAACAAAAAGCCTATCACCAGTATAGAAACTGAAATTGTAAAACTATTTAAAGATAATATGGGATTAGCTTTAGAAATGATAGAAAATTATCAAGAATTAAAAGAAAAAACTCTGCGGTTAGAAGAACAGAAAGATTTGATGGATTACTATAGGAGATTTAAAAACAATATATTACAAAATTTAGCTGTTGCGATTGTTGTGGTTGATAGAAGTGGAAAAATAAACGAATGGAACAGACAAGCAGAAAATGTTTTCTCCCGGCCAAGAGAAACCATGATCGGGTCACCCATTCAAGATATAAAAGATATTATTGGGGAAGAAATAATCGAAAAAATTAAAGTCATATATGAAACCAGAAATAATATAAAATTAAAAAATTATGAAGTAAAACTTTCCAATACGAAGAAAATTTTTGATATTCAGTTATCCCCTTTGAGAAATGAAGATTTAGGAGTGATCGAAGGTGTTATAATTGTTTTTGATGATGTGACTGAACTTTACAACCTTCAAAAAGAAATGGAAAAGCGAGAAAGACTTGCTGCAATGGGAGAAATGACTTCCAGAATAGCTCATGAAGTGAGAAATCCTATTACGGTTATCGGTGGATTTTTAAACAGAATAGCCAAAATGAACAAAATGGATGATATTCAAAAGTACACTCAAATTATTAAAGAAGAACTTTCCAGGCTCGAACATATAGTAAATGAAATCTTAGAATACTCTAGGGGAGGTAAAATTAATCAGATTGAAGAAGTCAATTTCATCGAAATTATACGTGGAATAATGTTGATGTATGAAGATTTCATTCAACAAAAACACGTTATGGTGAACACAGATTGGTTAAAAGAAGAGGTTTTAATAAAAGTCGATAAAGATAAAATAAAACAAGTATTGATGAATTTAATAAAAAACGCTTTAGAAAATGTTAATAACAATGGAAAAATTGATATAAAAGTTGGGTATACTGATGAAAATAAAGTTTTTTTTGAAATAACCAATGATGGGCCACCCATCCCTCCCGAGATTAAGGAAAAATTATTCACTCCTTTTCTCACTACTAAAAGTAACGGTACAGGGTTAGGTTTAGCCATTTGTAAAAAAATAATAGAAGAAGAACACAAGGGAAAAATTTATTTGGTAAAATCTGACGACACTGGAACTTCTTTCAAATTTGAAATTCCAATCTTCAGCGACTAAATTATTATACAATTAGGCACTTTAGAAATAGGGTAATTTTCAGAAATTAGATTTAGATTTTTAAAAAAGTTACAGGGCGAAGCCCTCCGCCACCCATGTAGGCGGCGTGAGGGAAGAGACAAAATTTTTAGGAGGGGTTAAGTTGTCGAAAGTACTAATAGTAGATGATGAAGAGAACATAAGAACTTTAATAAAAGAAGAATTAGAAGATTCCGGTTATGAAGTTACTGCAGTAAGCAATGCAAAAGATGCACTAGAAACCTTGGAAAGCGATAAAGATATAGATATCATATGTACTGATATAGAAATGCCAGATGTAAACGGTTTAGAACTTGCAAGTGAAATCAGAAAAAGGTACCCAAACAAAAAAATAATATTTCTCACAGCTTACTCACATTATAAAAGTGAGATGGCGTCTTGGGCAGCAGATGCTTACGTAGTAAAATCAATGGATTTAACAGAAATAAAAGATACTATCGAAAATCTTCTAAAAATTCAATAATATTTTATCGGAGGTGCACATTTTGGATTACAAAGATACAATCAATCTACCCAAAACATCATTCAAGATGAAAGCAAATCTGAAAGAAAAAGAGCCTCAGATTCTTCAAAAATGGGATGATTTAAATATTGCTTACTATCTCAGGAACAAAAGAATGGGGGGTAAAAAGTTTGTTTTACATGATGGTCCGCCGTATGCCAATGGAGACATTCATATGGGAACCGCTCTTAATAAGGTTTTAAAAGATATAGTCTTAAAATACAAAACATTGAGAGGTTTTGATGCACCCTATATACCTGGATGGGATACACATGGTCTTCCAATAGAACATAACGTAACTACTAAACTTGGAGACAAGGCAAGCACGTTGAGTAAGTTAGAAATAAGAAAATTATGTGAAGATTACGCTATGAAGTACGTAGACATTCAACGGGAAAGTTTTAAAAGGTTGGGTGTAATAGGTTTTTGGGAAAAACCCTATTTAACTCTGAATCCCGAATATGAAGCCAAGGTCTTAGAAATCCTTCGTTCTATAGTCGATGCTGGTAACATCTATAAAGGTACAAAACCTATATATTGGTGTACAGAATGTCAAACAGCTCTAGCAGAAGCGGAAGTTGAATATCACGATCATACCTCGGATTCAATTTATGTAAAGTTTCCTCTTGTTGGTAAAGATAATACATATGTGATCATATGGACAACAACACCATGGACTTTACCTGCGAACGTAGCAATTGCTGTTCACCCTAATTTTGATTACTCAAAAGTTGAAGTTGGTAACGAATATTGGATAATGGCTAAAGAATTGGTTGATAAAACCATGAAAGAAGCCAGAATAGATGATTATAAAATAATCGATACATTTAAAGGATCCACGTTAGATGGAAAAAAAGCTAGACATCCTTTTATAGAGAGAGACAGCCTTTTAGTACTTGCAGATTACGTTACTTTGGAAGAAGGAACTGGATGTGTTCACACTGCGCCAGGACACGGTATGGAGGATTATATGACGGGTACAAAGTACAATCTTCAGGTAATCTCTCCAGTAGATAGTCACGGATATTTTACCGAAGAAGCTGGAAAATATAAAGGGCTGAAAATTTGGGAAGCGAACAAAGAAATTATCAAAGATCTAAAAGAAAACGGATTTCTTGTTCAATCAGGAAAGTTAACTCATTCCTATCCACATTGTTGGCGTTGTAAAAACCCTGTTATTTTTAGAGCCACTCCTCAATGGTTTATAGACCTTGAAAAGAACAACTACCGCGAAAAGGTATTGGAAGAGATAAAAAAAGTAAATTGGATACCAAAGTGGGGAGAAAACAGAATATCCTCAATGGTGAGGGAGAGACCTGACTGGGTAATTTCAAGACAGCGTGCATGGGGGATCCCCATACCAGCTATTAAATGTGAGGATTGTGGAGATTCAATTTTAGACACTCAAATTTTAGATCACGTTATTGAAATTATAAAAAAAGAAGGGAGTAATGCGTGGTTTGAGAAAGAAACCAAAGAACTTTTACCGAATGATTATAAATGCCCTAAATGTGGTGGTTCCACTTTCAAAAAGGAAGAGGACATTTTAGACGTTTGGATCGATTCCGGATCTTCTTTTGAAGCGGTTGCAAATTCTCGTGAAGAATTAAAAAAATTCCCTGTAGACTTGTATCTCGAAGGAAGTGATCAACATCGAGGGTGGTTCCAAAGTTCTATATTCTTATCTGTTGCAAAACATGGAATAGCTCCCTATGAATCAGTTTTGACTCATGGCTTTATAAAAGATGAAGAAGGAAAGAAAATGTCTAAATCCTTGGGAAACGTAGTCAACCCAAAAGACATTATCAACAAATATGGAGCGGACATATTAAGATTATGGGTTGCATCCGCAGATTACAGAATGGATATTAAAATATCTTACAATATTTTAGAACAACAGGTTGAAACCTACCGCAAACTAAGAAATACTATAAGATTTTTGCTAGGTAATATAAATGATTTTAATCCAGCGGAAGATTATGTGGATTATGAAGAGATGCTAGAAATAGACCAATGGGCGATGATGAAGTTACATAGTTTGATAAAAAATGTCACTAAAGCCTATGACAACTATGAATTTTACAAGGTACACTATCTTATAAACAACTTTTGTACAATAGATATGAGTTCTACTTACTTGGATATAATAAAAGATAGAATATACGTTGAAGGGAAAAAATCTAAACTCAGAAGATCAGCTCAAACTGTTTTGTATGAAACCGCTATAGCTTTAAATAAGCTGATTTCACCCATATTGCCTTTCACCGCAGAAGAAGTTTATGAGCATCTAAATTATTCGAACAAACATGAAACCATATTCGCTGAATTATGGCCTGAATATAAAGAGAATTACCTTAGTGAAGAATTAGAAGAAAAGTGGAATAAAATTTTTGCTTTGAGAGAAGATGTTTTAAAAGCTCTTGAAGAGAAAAGAAAAGAAAAATTGTTGGGAAATTCTCTGGATGCTAAAATTATTGTTCAACCAATCGATGATACATTAAAGCAAATCCTTTCTCAATACGATAACAACTCGATAGCTGATCTATTTATTGTGTCTCAATTTGAATTTGGTAATGTCAAAGATGGATTCGAAGGAAGATATGCAAAAATTAAAGTCACCAAAGCAGAAGGGAAAAAATGTGAAAGATGTTGGAAAGTAGATCCTAATACGGGCAAAGATCCTGAATTTCCTGGTGTTTGTCCACGATGCGGTAAAGTACTAAAAGAAGAAAACAACTATTAAATTCTCGTATGGGTAGTAGGGAGAAGGTTTATTAAAGTAGGTTTCAGAGTTTCTTAAAAAAGTAAATTGTAAAGCTATACGAGGGGGTACACCATGAAGCTTTTTTTTGGAAAAAAGGAAGAAAAAGTTATAAAACTTTTTTCTAAACATTTAGAAAAAGTCGAAGAAGGATTAAACTTACTTACAGAATTAATAGAATTTTACGTAACGAACGATATGGAAAAATCTGTAGAATTGTCAAAACAAATATCTAATATAGAAAGCCAAGCGGATACATTAAGAAGAAAAACCGAAAGTGAAATGTATCAAGGAGCCTTTTTACCAAATTTTAGAGGAGAGCTTTTAGAACTAATAGAAGCCGTTGATAAGGTTATGAATAAAACACAAACTGTTTCAGAAATATTAGTTTTTCAAAAACCAAAAATACCCGAGGATTTTAGAGAAGATTTTTTAAAACAAAGTGGATTGGTAAAAAAAACTTATAAATCTTTGAAAAAGTCTATAGAAAATGTATTCGAAAACATAGAAAAAAGTAGTGAATATATTCAAAAAGTTGAATTACACGAACATGAAGAAGATGTCTTAGAAAAAGATATAATAAAGAAATTGTTTGAAATAGACAGTCTTGAATTATCCGAAAAATTGCAGTTAAAAGATCTTTTTTTACAAATTGGAGATATTGCTGATAGAGCTGAAGATGCTTCGGATAAACTAGAAATTATAGTCTTGAAAAGGAATATTAAATAAAAAATACCGCTGGTCGAAAAAACCAGCGGTATTTTTTTATAGAAAGTTCATCATAGCAAAGGTTATTCCCGCAGAAATTACTACCGAGATAATAATATCTAAGAAGTTCAATCCTCCTCCAGCACCTTCAGCTACTTGTTTTACATCACTAACCTCTTGAGATAACTGGTTAACACTAGTTTGAACGGTTTGCAAATTTTGTGCTAATTCAGTAATAGATTGAGTATTATTACTTAATTGAGCACTTAATTCGTTAGTAGTATTCTTTAAAGAGGTAAACTCAGTTTTATCAACTTTAGAATCTACCTTTGAATTCAAGTTAGCCGTTAAAGCGTTTAATCTATCCAAATCTTGGTTGACACTAGAAAAAGAGTTTTGTAAACTAGCAACTGAATCTTGTAAAGGCTGTATTTCTTGAGTAAAATTAGACACCGTTTGTGAGACATTTTGATAATTACTATTCAAACTTCTAACGGTGTTTTCCAAACTGGTAACTCTGTTATTTAAGTTTCTAATATCTGTTTCGCTTACCGCAGGCACTGATATTGCGTTGACCTTTCTCTCTATTTCGTCTATCTTTGTAGTGGCATAACCAAGTAACTCGTAAGAATTCTGAAGTTCTTTCACAGAATTATCTAGCCTCGAAACGGTACCCTTGAGATTAGAAAGATCACTTGTAGCAGCATCTAATCTTGTTTGAAGTTGTTGTAATTCTGATGATGAAACACCTTGTGGTACAGATAAACTCCTTACGGTTCTTTCCAGATTTGCTAAACTTTGAGCCAAAGGAGCGACCATGCTTTGTTCCATGTAGTCAATCGTTCTGGACAAGGCGACCGTCAGTTGATATCTGTTCATGTTTTCTAATCCTTTAAAAGTACCATCCGGGTATCCTTCAATTATGCCAATACGAGAAAGCCTTTCAACTGCGTCATATGCCCAGTGATTAATGGGAACATCTTTAAAGGACTGCGAAAATACTCCCAAAGCCAAAACTAAAAATAGAAACAAAATACCTACCTTTTTCACTACACACACCTCCTGAATTTTAGTATTTTAAGCATTTTTGATGCTACCGATTTTATTTTACCACAAAAAGTGGTAAAATAAGATGAAAAATAATTGGAGGTGTTATTTTTGTTTCAAAAAAGAACTCATACATGTGGAGAATTAAACGAAAACGATATAGATAAGATCGTTATTTTAAACGGGTGGATAGACAGGATTCGTGATTTAGGAGGAATTATTTTTGTTTTGATAAGAGATAGATACGGTACAACTCAAGCGGTTTTTGATTCAAGTTATAACAATACTCTATATCAAAAAGCCTTGAAATTAAAAAACGAATACGTTGTTTCTATCCAAGGAAAAGTTAGGGCGCGTCCTGAAAAAGACAAAAACCCAAATATGTTTACTGGAAATATTGAAATACTCGCTACAAATTTAGAAATCCTTTCTGAATCTGAAACACCACCCATATACGTTAACATAGAAGAAGATATTTCGGAAAACTTAAGGTTAAAATATAGATATTTAGACTTGAGAAAAGAACGGATGCAAAGGAATTTAATACTGAGACACAAGGTTATGAAAATCACTAGAGATACGCTCAGCGCCGAAGGCTTCCTGGAAATTGAGACCCCTTACTTAACGAAATCTACACCAGAAGGGGCAAGAGATTTCTTGGTCCCTTCTAGGTTAAAACCAGGCAATTTCTACGCCTTGCCTCAATCCCCTCAACTTTTCAAACAACTACTTATGGTATCAGGTTTTGATAAATATTTCCAAATAGCTCGCTGCTTCAGAGATGAAGATTTTAGAGCTGATAGACAACCCGAATTCACACAAATTGACATAGAACAATCATTTGTTGAAAAAGAGGATATCTTTGAACTAACGGAAAAATTAATTAAAGAAATTTTCGAAAAGTCTATAAATTATAAAGAATTAGAGTTTCCTTTCCAAAAATATACTTATGATGAAGTAATAAAAAAATATGGTTCAGATAAACCTGATATACGGTATGGTATGGGATTTATCGATCTAACCGAATATTTTCAAAACACTGAGGCTAATTTCATAAAAAACGGGATAGATAAAGGTCTTATATTAAAAGGTTTTATTGTCCCTGATAGATCCAACAATTTTTCGAGAAAAAAATTTGATGACCTGACAGAGTTCGCTAAAGAACAAGGAAGCTCTGGCTTGATATGGATCGCTTGTGACAAAGAAATAAGATCAAATATAAAAAAAGCTGCAGCTAAAGAGATTAATATCTTAGTAGAACGTGGTATAATGAAAGAAGGTGACGTTTTATTCGCTATTTTAGAAGAAACAGATAAAATAGACCAGATTTTAGGCCAATTGAGAATAAAAATGATTAAAGAAGAGTTCGAAAAAAAATCAGGGTTCAGTATAATCTGGGTCACAGATTTTCCAATGTTTTCTTGGAATGAGGAAGAACAAAGAATTGTAGCCGAACATCACCCCTTTACTATGCCCAACTTAGATGATTTAGCTAAATATGAGAATAAAGACCCGTTAAAGATTAAATCTCAATCTTATGATCTTGTAATAAATGGTTATGAGATCGCAAGTGGTAGCATAAGAATACACAAACAAGATGTACAAGAAAAGGTGTTCGATATTTTAGGCTTGAGCAAAGAAGATGCACAAGAGAAATTTGGTTTCTTATTAGAGGCTTTTAAATATGGTGCTCCTCCTCATGGAGGGATTGCAATTGGAATGGATAGATTGGTGAGTATACTAGTAGGAGAAGAATCGATAAAAGAGGTTATCGCATTCCCAAAAACAGCTTCCGGAACTGATCCCATGACCAATGCCCCTTCAGAGGTCAGCGAAAAACAATTGGAGGAGTTACACCTGTCTTTGAAAAAAATAAACAAGAGTGAGATGCAAAATGGCTCAAAAAGCTAAAAAAATAAAAATTGCTATAGATGGTCCGGCAGGTTCGGGAAAATCTACAATCGCACAAAACTTAGCTAATTTGCTAAATATAAATTATCTAAATAGTGGTGCTTTGTACAGAATCATAGGCTACTACTTAAATGAAAGAAAAATAGATCCGAAAGATTCCAAAATTATAGAAAATATTTTAGAAAAACTTAACATTGAAATAAAAAACAACCGTTATTTTTTAGATGGAAAAGATGTTACCATCACCATTAAAGACTCAAAAATTGGTGATTTAGCTTCTCTTTATTCCAAGAATAATATTGTCAGAGAAAAAGTTAATCAAATAATAAAAAAGATTGCCGAAAAGGACAATATAGTGGTTGATGGAAGAGATATAGGAACTGTAGTTCTCCCCGATAGCGATATTAAAATATATCTAACCGCTTCTTTAGAAGAAAGAGCTAAAAGAAGATGGAATGAGGAAAAGGAACAAAAAGCAAATATCTCTTTCACTGAGATACTAGAAGAAATAAAAAATCGGGATTACAATGATTCAAACCGTTCTATAGCTCCATTAAAACGAGCTCAAGATGCGATAATTATAGATACTACTAATCTATCCATAGAGGAAGTACTGCAAAAAATATTAAAAATTGTCAAAGAGAGTGGTATTTATGGAGATTAATGTAGCGAAGAGAACCGGTTTTTGCTCAGGTGTTCAAAAAGCATACAATGAAGTTAAAAATTCAATCGTTGTCAAAAATAAAATTTATATTTACGGTGAGTTGGTACACAATAAAAAGGTAATAGAAGAATTAAATAGCGCAGGTGCGATAACTATAACAGGAATGGATGACATACCAGACGATTCTATAGATGAAACATTAATCATAAGGGCACACGGTATTTCAAAGGCTGAAAAGGATCTATTGAAAAAACAATTCTCTAAAGTTATTGACATGACTTGCCCAATAGTTACAAATTTAGTAAAATACGTAGAGAAGAAACAAAAAGATGGATTCTTTGTAGTCGTGTATGGAAAACCTGATCATCCAGAGATACTAGGGCTAAAAGGAAACGTAGATGAGAGCAAATTGTTAATAACACTCTCTCCAGTGAAAGTACCTCAAAAGAAGATATTGATCGTGTCACAAACAACCATGGGGGAAGAAGAGTATAAAAATTTTATAGCCAACATATTAACTATTAATTCTTTTACGGAGGTTTTGATAAGAGATACTATTTGTTCTGAAACTGTCTTAAGGGAAAAGGAAACACTTGAACTTTCTAAAAAAAGCACATTAATGTTAGTTATAGGCGGAAAAAACAGCTCCAATACTCAAAAATTATACCGTATTTCAAAGAAATATTGTAAAAGAACGTATCATATCGAATCTCTTGAAGAACTTAAGGAAATAGTTATCTCTTCACAAGACAAAATCGGAATAGTTACTGGTTCATCCACACCAACATCCCAGTTAAACAAAGTGTTGGAGTATCTAAGTCAAAAGAAGGAGGATCTTTCATGATGGAGGAAAAAACTTTTGAAAAACTTTTGAACGAACAAGAGATAAATGAAGTAAAAAAAGGAAAAGTAATAGAAGGAAAGGTGTTTGAAATAAATAGTGATGGCATATGGGTTGCTTTAGAAGGTGCAACAGGCGACGTATTTGTAAGTCAAGGAGAACTCATAAAACCACTTCAAGAATATCAGGAAGGTCAAAAGATACTAGTAGAAATAACTAAAACGAATGATGCAGAAGGGTTAAACCTTGCATCTGAAAAGAGAGCTCTTTGGAGCGAAACTTTAAATAAGATAAAAGAAGGAGAGAATTATCCGATTGTTTTTAAAAACAAGCTAAAAAAAGGCTACAGCGTATTGATCGAAGGTATTGTCAACGCATTCCTTCCCGGTTCACTTTCTTTATTAAGACCCAAAGATGATTTACCTGAAGGAGAAAAAATGGCAAAAGTTATTTCTAAAAATGGAAAAAACATAGTCGTATCAAGAAGAGATTATGTAGAAGAAAAAATTACCCAAACTCTTAATGAATACAACGAAGGAATGGTAATTGATGGTGTTATAGAGGATATAAAAAATTTTGGTGCATTTGTGAAGTTAACCGATCATCTGAACGGCCTTATACCTGCTAGTGAGGTTAGCTGGGATGAGAAGATCTCAATAAAAGATTATCTAAAAGTGGGTCAAAAGGTTAAAGCGATTATAATCCAATTGGACAGAGAGAAGAAGAGAATTTCACTATCCCTTAAACGTTTGAAAGAAGATCCTTGGAAGTCAGTGGATGAAAAGTATCCTATAGGAAGTATTGTTCAAGGTACTGTTACTAAAATATTACCCTTTGGTTTTACTGTTAAACTTGATGAGGGAATTGAAGGTTTGGTTCATGAAACGGAAGTATTTTGGGGCAGGAAAGGTAGGCTAAGTGACGTAGTAAAAGTTGGGGACAATGTTCAAGTTAAAATATTGAATATAGACAAAGAGAATAAAAAGATTAATCTAAGTTATAAGCAAGTTATAGGAGATCCATGGGAAACCATAGAAGAAAAATACAAAGAAGGAAACATTGTTACAGGAACGGTTGAGAAGGTTTTAAATAATGGAGCAATTATAAAAATAGATCAAGGAATCACTGGTTTTCTACACGTTTCAGAACTTTCATGGGATTTTGTAGACGATATTTCAACGGTTCTTCAGGAAAAACAAAAGATCCAAGTAAAAATAATAAAAATAGACAAGAATAACAGAAAGATGAGGCTATCAGTTAGAGAAACAAAAGAAAATCCTTGGAAAAAGGCTTCACAGGAGATAAAGCCTGGTGACACAGTTAAAGGAAAAATAATCCGTTTTTTAGATAAAGGGGCAATAGTACTCATCGATGATTACGAAATAGAAGCTTATCTACCAGCAAGCAAGGCTTCTACAAATTCAAAAAGTCTCGAGGAAACATATACTATTGGCGATCAAATAGAAGCAAAAGTTTTAGAGATTGGTCTTGAAAATGAATTTAAAAGGGGAAATATGATTATAAGTGTATCACATTTACAAGAGGAAAGAGAAAAAGAAGAAGCTATAAAAATAATTAATGAAATGAATGAAGATTAAATGATTCAACGAAAAACAAGAGGTGGAATAACTTGGAAAAACCAACGGTTCTCATAATTGGAAAACCCAACGTGGGAAAATCAACATTATTCAACAGAATGATTGGTGAAAGAAAATCAATAGTTCATGATATGCCCGGTGTAACGAGGGATAATATATTCTCCACAATCCAATGGGATGACATATCTTTTACCTTAGTCGATACGTGTGGTGTATTCGAACAACCAGAAGATAATATAGAAGAAAGACAGAAAAAAATCATTTTTGATAGTTTAAAAGACGTATCTTTGGTAATATTTGTAACCGATGGAAAGAATGGACTTACATCAGAAGACTATCACATAGCTGACTACTTAAGAAAATCCAATTCAAAGGTTATCTTAGTTGTTAACAAAGCAGAGAATTTTGAAAAATACGAGTTGGAGACAAAACCAGAGATTTACTCTCTGGGCTTTGGAGAAGGGATCCCTGTTTCCGCCGAACATAATAGAAACATCCATTCTTTAATGGATGCTATCGTAAACTCATTAAAAACTTCTGGTTTTGATTCGGAAGAATCTGTTGATAATGAAAGTGAAAACAAAGAAATAAAAGTATCTATTATCGGGCGACCTAATGTTGGAAAATCTTCTCTTTTTAACAGCATAGTTGGTTCAGATAGAGCCATTGTTTCTGAAATACCTGGAACCACTAGAGATGCTGTTGATCATTTAGTTAAGATAGGTGATAAGTCCTTCAGATTCATAGATACCGCTGGAATGAGAAAAAAAAGTACCGTTCATTACGGGAGTATCGAAATGTTTTCTATATCTAGGACGATCAAAGCCATTGAAAAGTCAGATGTAGTAATATTAGTAGTTGATCCCACAGAGGGCATAACTCATCAAGACAAAAGCATCATAGGTGTTGCCGAGAAAAGGGGAAAGGGAACCATTATTGCCTTTAACAAGTGGGATCTGGTTAAGAATAACCAAAAAAGAAAAGAAGAATTTTTTAAATACTTTGAAAAAGAACTCTATTTTGTAAATTATAGCCCAGTAGTATTCACATCCGTACCACGAAGATGGGGAATACAAGAGTTGATAACAGCTATAGAAGATGTAGAAAAATCAAGAAACAAAAAAATCCCTACAAGTGCATTGAATGGAGCCCTAGAAAAATACACACTTGTTACTCCACCACCAATTAAAAAAGGAAAGAGAATCAAATTTTACTATGCAACACAAGTAGGGACCAAACCTCCTGTTTTCGTATTCTATTCAAATTTACCATACGATATACCAAAATATTATCAACAAGGCTTGAGAAACATGATAAGACATTACATTGATCCTTTCGTTGGTTCACCTATATTTTTAAAATTTGAAGCAAGAAAAAGTCAAGAAAAGACTAATGTCAAACAAAAAATACTTTAAAATTTATTTTTAAATTTTTACTACATTATAAATCCTATTTCATGGAGGAAATTATATGTCCATTGTTGCTTTGATAATCAGTTATCTATGTGGCTCAATTCCATTTAGTTTCTTGATTCCATGGAGCAAAGGGATAGACATAAGAAAAACTGGAAGCGGGAATGTTGGAGGAACCAATGTTTTAAGGACTTTGGGGCCGAAATGGGGTCTCCTTTCAATACTTCTTGACTTTTTGAAAGGATTCATTCCCATTTTAATAATAAGACTGATTTTTGGCATTGATTCCTGGGTTACCTATTTATCTTTGATCTCCCTTGTTTTAGGTCATGACTATCCAATATTTTTAAAATTTAAAGGTGGAAAAGGAGTTGCTTCTACGTTAGGTGGTTATTTTGCTTTGAGCCCAATATTAGGCTTAATATTTTTGTTAGTTTGGATACCCGTCGAATTATCAACCAAGTATGTTTCTTTATCATCTCTTTTAGGTTTACTTATAACAGCTATTTTAAGTTATTTTTGGAATTTAAAAACGGGTATTACCTACACAATTTTGTTTTTGCTGAGTTTGTTTAAACATAGATCAAATATTAGAAGATTACTATCTAATTCTGAAAATAAAACAGACATTATAAAAATCCTAACAAAGGAAGAAAAAGTCAAATGAAAAAAGCACTCTTTCCCCTTTTTATCTATCTTTTGCTGATGAATCTTTGGATATTTTCTCAACAACTTTCGGAAAGTGAATTAAAATCAAGAGAGCTTTTTTCAGAAAGTTTGCGGTTACTATTTGAAGGAAATAAATATGAGGCACGTGTTCAATTAAATCAAGCGATGAGCGGAGAAATATACATAACAGATATACCTAAACTCTGGTACTATGCAGCAAAATTGGATTTACAGTTAGGAATGATAGACAAAGCTATTCAAGACTTGGAAAATTCTTTATTATTCTCTACCGTAAATGAGGAAGCTAATACCTTGTTGAACTTTATTAACAGCATTCAAAATTTTTCACTTTCCAAATATGCCACACCAGTATTCCTTGAAATCAGCCAAACAGCAGGAGTAAAGAATTCTTTTGAAAGATTTTATCATCCTGTAGATTTTGGGATCATCAATTCAAATTTGTACGTTTTAGATTCTCAAAATCACTTGATATTTAAAACAAGTAACTATGAAGAAGAATGGATAAGATTAGACGAAGATAAAAATTATTATTCTATAAACGCTGACGAAAATCTAAATAGAGTTTACCTAGGTACCGATCAAGGAATTTACTACTTTGAAAGTTATTCTCCAATAGTTAGAAAGGAAATCAAAATAGAATCAACGGTGGAAAGTACGGTATTAACAAGCGAGACTGAAAACCACATAGAAGTTTTGACGGAAGATTTCCCATTTATAATTTACGATATCGATAACGCAGGAAGATTGATAGGATACGATCCTTACAACAACGAAATAAAAATCATAGGTTACAACGGTGAAATACTTCAACGAAAAAAATTTGATCATTCAATATTATTTCTCGACGGAGCCTTATGGCACAACAATTTATACCTTGTTGATTATGCAAGTTCATCAGTTTTTAATTTCGATGTATTAAAAAATGAAGTGGTGAACATCATAAAATTACCAAATAAAACTTATATTTCTCTTGACGCTCTTCCATGGAATAAAATTTTAATTTCTTCTGTTGAAGATGGCATAGAGATTTTAGAAGAAGATGGAGAACTTAAACCGTTTAATGATGGTTTGAATGATAAAAATATCAGTCAACTCAGAGGAAAAATTAAAATTGAAAATGGTGTGCTTATCCTTTCAGATTTAGAAAGCAACAAGGTTTATTTGGAAAGAATAGATTCAAATACAGAAAGTAACCTATATATTTTAAATTTATATGGTTTAAATTATAGCAAAAACGACAGAACGGTGACCCTAAAAATTAATATTAACGATATATCAGGCGAAAAAATGGATTTTCTGACAAAAAACATATACGTAATGGATTCAGGGGGAAGAGTGCCCTTTAATTATTACCGCACTTATTCGATATCAGACACATATGAATACGAAATTAACCAGCTCTTCCAAGTTCATATGCCACAAATTAACACCGATTCAAAAATATTAACTCACGGGGAAATCAACATAGAACTAACCCCTGAAAAGACAATACCTTTCATCCTTTCAAGTAGTTCTTTATTTCATCTAACCACTGGAGAAGAAGTGGACACAAATCTAGAAAACCTTGCCTTCATGAGTGGGGGAGGTATTATAGATCAAAACCAAGAAGAATACCTGAAAGATTATTTAAACATATCCTACAAACCTATTGATTATGTAGAATACAACTTATTTCCTCCAATAATCAGTGGAATAAATCCAGCCAGTGTCTCTCTCTTATTAGAAGATAAAATTTTAGTTGATACTCTTTTTTACTACACTGAAGGCGATATAAGTGAGTAAAGAAATCGCATATTATTACAACCAAAAAGCAAATACCATGTTAGAAGAAGGGAATTACCTAAATGCGGTTTCATATTATAAAAAGGCGATATCTTTACTTCCCGAAGATCCAATGTTCTATCATAACATTGGTGTCTGTTATATGCTAAGCGAGGATTACGAAGAAGCTAGTAAATCTTTAGAAACTGCTTTAGAAAAAGGGATAGAGTTAGACGAAACAAAACTTTACCTCGCCCTTTCACTATACGAAATAGAAAAGTATGAACATATATTATCTTTAAAAGAACCTCAAGATGGACAAAATAAAGTAAATTTTTTGATTATAAAATCAAAAGCCGCACTGAAAAGCGGAAACAATGAAGAAGCAAAAAAAATAGTAAATCATCTAAAAATGGCAGGTTACGATTCTCAAGAATTGGAACTAATAGAAAAAATGATATAACAAAAAATTTTAGTGGGGAGGATAAAAAATGAAAAAAGGTCATTTTATTGTCATTCTTTTATTTCTTTTGGTTTTACCAATTATTACTTTCTCATACAACGTAAGAAACGGGGATACCTTGGGAATTTGGGTTCTGGGATATCCTGAATATTCAATAACCAATGTAATAGTTGGACCAGAAGGAGAGATCACAGTACCCCCTATTGGCAGAATAAAAGCAGAAGGTAGAACTTTAGGAGAAATTGAAAATGAAATATCTATTAAAATGGAAAGTTATATAAAAACTAATAAAGTTACGGTTGGGATCACCCAGTACGCCCCGTTTTCAGTAACTGTTTTAGGGAACACTAATATAAACGGGGTTATTGACATAAAAAACGAAAAAATTAAACTTTCGGATTTAATCGGCTTAGCTGGTGGGATAAAAGATATCAATAAATCCTCTTATGCACTGATCAAATCTCCCGATGGAGAGGAACAAAGAGTTAATATTGGATGGATAAAAAGTGGGGAAGCAGGTGAAGATCCTTATATATATGAAAATCACTTTGTTCTCTTTCCTTACGATTATACCAATAGAGTCACTGTTTTTTCAGACTTTGGTACCTCCTCATTAGATTACTATGAAGGTATGACGTTGAAAACCGTCATCTCTTCTATGAATATTCCCACTAATAAGATGCCATCTAAAATATTGATTGTTAGAGAGGCTAAAATTCAAGAAATACTATTCGATGAAATAGTAAAAAAAGAAGATTATTCAGTACAACCAGGCGACACAGTAATCATACCTTACAACTATACAAATAACGTTCTTGTTTTTTCTGATTTCGGATCAGCTTCTTTAGAATATTTTGAAGGTATGGGAATAAAATCTGTAATAACTTTGATTTCCTCTGCTTCTGATATAAACTTACCTTTAAACCAAGTAAATGATGAAATAACTCTTGTAAGAGGGGGACAAACGTACAAAGTGTCTTTACAAAAAATTACTCAGGGAGATGATTTTCTCTTACAACCAGGAGATACAGTGATAATAAACAAATACGAAAATTATGTATACGTAAGTTCACAAGAAATTTCAAAAAGAGTTGACTTTGAAAAACAAGAAAGAATGAACGTCAGAACACTCTTAACTAAAGTTGGTATAAGTGAAGAAAATGTTGAACAAATTCTGGTAAACAACCAACCCGTCGATTTGAATTTCGACCTAAAAAAAGATGATTTTATCCAAATCACAACTAAAAGAAACTATGTTTACCTAAGTGGGGCATTCAATACAACAGGAAAGGTTGAATTTTTGCCAAACGAAAAAATAAGCATGGATAAGATAGTCGGATTAGCTGGTGGCTTCAGTACTAATTTTTCAGGTAACTTGGTAATAGTAGATAATACTGGAAGTACAAAAAGTTTAACCGTTGATCCCAATAACTTAACTATGTTGAAAGATGTTTTACCGAGTTCTGGCTCAACGATAATAGCCGACACAGAATTAAGAATGGCATATATATTTGGAGAATTCTCGGAGGCTATAACCTACAACCAAGGAGAAAGTTTGTACGAGTTACTACTACCGTTTAATTTGAACGAATCCTACGAAGTTAGATATCAAATCGGTGAAAAGAGCGGAACTTTAACAGCGAATGAATCTGACATTCTAAAAAATATTCCACTAGTAGGCAAAGTCTTTGTAGAAATTTCAAAAATCGCTCCAGATCAAGTTATCGTTTACAAGGCAGGAGAAACACAAGTTATTCAACAACAAAATGTAAGGTTAATAGATGTCTTCTCATCTGTAAATGGATTCTCTCCCGTAGATACAGGTATAATTACAATCTACCAAAACAATGAAAAGATAAAAACGATAAATTCTGAAGAATTGTTAAACAATTTAATGTTTGAAGTCCCTAAAGGTTCTTACGTTGTTGTTCAACCAGAAGTAAGTAGTTCATACATAGCCGTTTTGGGAAATATCTCTCCAAAAAGTTTAAGAACAGATGTCCCTATGAGCTTGGTTGAGATACTTTCAAGCTCTGCTAACGATTCCAGCTCCACTATCGACTGGAAAAACCAAGAGAGTGTTTTCATCTACACCAAAAATAACGAAGAAATAAAAGTCGATATAAAAGACATAGATTCCTTAAGAAATGTACTCGTCAACCCAGGATCGATAGTTTACGTACCACCGATAGAAGAGCAAGTTGTTTACGTCTTTGGAGAAGTAGTAAGACCGGGTATTATCCCATACAATGCAGGCATGACAGTACTAGATGCCATACTCAAAGCCGGCAACGCCTCTCAATCGGCTCAATTAACAACTGTATATTTATTCAAAGACGGTCCAGAAAATCCACCTGTTACTTTAGATTTATCTGGTATAATAAAGGCATCACCTGTAAAAACTGGCATGAACCCAGAAGTAAAACCAAAAGATATTATCTACATTCCAAAAAACACACTTACCAACATCGTTGAAGTTATGAGTATAGTTCAAACATTCATGAGCTTTATTAACACTGGTTTCGATACATACACAAACGTATCTGGTCTGTTTTAATAAAACAAGAAAGGTGAAATTTGTTTGAAAACTTCTGAATGGCTTAAGAAGTACGATATCAGATTAAAAAAAGGGTTAGGTCAAAATTTCTTATCTAACTCTAATGTTGCTCATGAAATAGTTAAAAAAAGTGAAATCGATGAAAATGACGTAATAATAGAAATTGGAACCGGCAATGGAATTCTCACAGAAGAGATATCAAAGAACGCAAAAAAAGTAATAACTTTTGAAATTGATGAAAGATTTAAACCATTAGTAGAAGAAAGGTTTGAAGGTTCAAAAAATGTGGAAATACATTTTGAAGATTTTCTAAACACAGACCTTTCTAAATTCAAAGGTATTTCAAAATTGAAATATATCGCAAACATCCCATATTATATATCTTCAAAAATTTTAGAAAAGATATTTATAGAATCACCCAAATTCGAATACGCTATTTTTATGTTTCAAAAAGAGTTTGGGCAACGGTTGATGGCAAAATCAAAAAAAAGTTACAGCCCTTTAAGTATATTCGTTCAAACTTACTGCACCGTTGAAAAAATCATGGATGTATCTAAGAATAATTTCATACCGATTCCAAAAGTTGATTCAGTAATATTAAAGTTCAATCCTGTGTATAAGTATGTAAAAGAAGTAGATCCTAAAGATTTCATGAAGTTTGTTCATATGTGTTTTTCTAAAAGGAGAAAAACTATAAAAAACAATCTAAAGGAGATAATACCCGATACGGAAAAATATTTAATGGAAGTTCAAATTGATCCATCCTGTCGACCAGAAGATATTCCTTTAGAAACATACATAGAGTTATACAAAATTATTGCCAAAGGAAATAAAAGTGAATAAATTTCAAAATCAAAAAATGATCCGCCTAATCAGAGATTTTAGAAATATAATCATTTTAAGAATGAGATTTTGATTCTTATAGAGTAGCAGTTCAATAGTATAATATAATTATCTTTGGAGGGATAGAAATGGCTGATCAGAACAGTTCGGAAAATAAGAATGAAAATAAATTAGAATACGACAGCTTAATTAACCAAGAAGAAAAGAAACCACCACAAAACAGAGAAAGATTAATTATAATAACAACTATTGTTGCGATTGCTATACTTGGTATCGTGATATTATTTTCTCTGTTGTTTTTTGGTAGAAATTATAACGTAACTATTAACTATGAAATAGTAAAATCAGGAGATCTGCAAGAACCTTATAACAAAATAAAAGTTGAATTGATTGGGGCCAATACTTACGAAGCATCTTTCCCCGTTGGAGAAAGTATAGAATTAACGTCCATAGAAGAAGGAACCTATCAACTAAATATTACGGCAATCGATGATTCAGGTGTCGCATATTACTATTATAACAACCCAGAATTATTTGTGAATGAAGATAAAACACTAAACGAAATAAAACTAAAAAAATCATCTTTGAAATATCAAATAGATTATAGGTGGGTTAATAACGATTTGTACATAACCCTTCCACAAGACTATGACCAATATTTAGTTTATAGAAGAAATAGTTCTGGAATTTATGAACCTTTTAGGACATCCAACCAAAATACTATTATTTTAAGTTCTGTACCTTCTGAAGGACTGGATCTAAAATTTGCTGTTGTTAAAAATAACATGGTTTATGATTTCTCTGAAAATTATACTTTTCAAAGAAATAATCCTCCTACTAGCCCTATAATCTTATCTCCATCTGCAAATCAACTATTAACCGAACCATATGTATACTTCGTATGGCAAGCGGAAGATCCCGATGCAGATTCTTTGGTCTTTGACTTATATTTAACTGCTGACTCAGAACGAGAACAACTCATAGCTGAAAATATTAATACCTATTTTTATCAATTTAATTCATTGGAAATGGGGAAAAATTACACCTTAAGAATTCTAGCAAAGGATCAAAAAGGTGGAGAATCTACTTCTCAAATAAGGTTTTCTACTGGAGTCGTACCTCAAGAAAAAGTCTATCTCTACTCTCCAAGTGGAGAAATGGGGGTGACATTATATGAGGTTACAGATCCAACTAACCCCAAAGAAATTGCCACAATAGACATTTCAGGAAACGTTACAGATGTAATTAATCACGACAATTATCTTTATATACTTAGATATAGTGAAGGATTGAGCATCGCAGATATAGGTGAGCCTACTTCACCAAAACTACTAGAGAACTTGAATTTAAATGGTATTAACGGTATCAAAATCGCCAATGGCTATTTATACGCTAGATTTGAAAATGGACAAGTTAATGTGTACTCCATTAAAGAAAATCCACGTAATCCTGAATTCCTTGGATACACAGACATCAAATTCTATGGTGCACTTGAACCTGAAATCCGGTATATTCAAAGTCAGCAAGACTTGAAAGTTGAAATTATAAAAGGCGAGTACCCAGTTAGAATTAACCTTAACAACCGTGTTTTTGTTACGGAATATTCCTTATTAGTTGCCAACGCGGATATGAAAAAGACTGTTGAAAATTCTTTTTCGCAGGTGTTTGACACACTTAGGCTCATATTCTCAACTTATAAACCTGAAGATTTTAGAAATAGTGAGAAAATTTCTGAAATTGAGAATAAATTACTTTCAGCTTTAAATGAATTATTTAAAACAGATACAACAAAAGGTATAAAAGAAGTAACTTTAGATGTTTCTAGAGTAGAATGATTTTCACTTTAGGCTTTTTAACTAAAAATTAAAGTAGGTCCTTATTTTGTCAATTTTTGTTTGAGATAGCATTGTTCTCTAAACGCCGCGATTTCAGCTTCTAGATTCGTATTGGCAGAATCACCGAAAAAAGCATGTACCATCGGGACAACTAACGAAGGATCTCTTTTTGATGCTTCTTTGGCGATGGCATCCATTTTTGCCATCGCTACTCCTTCTTGCATACAAGTAAAAGGACCTACATGGAAAATCCCGGAGACTTTTTGTCTACCTTTTGTTAATTCACCGTTTAAGAATTTTAGAAATATTCCAATTACTAAAGGTGATTCTCCTACAATATCACCGTGATACTTTCTACTATTTTGCATGTCATCGATGATTTTTTGAGGTTTAGGTAAAACGGCATGGTCTTTAGAATAATTCCCGAAAATTTTCTTGAAACGCCAATCGGTGAAGCCCATGTAATTATCCACAAATCTGAAAAGTAAGTTGGGATTTCTCCTTTCGTTAATGTAAATAACATATTCCAACCATTCAGCAATAGTTCCTCTTATTATTTCTAACCTTTCTTCTTCTATTCTTTGCATTACATAATCTGTGTATGGATCGTGTTGCCTTGAATATATTTCTCCTATATATAATACTAAAGGCAGTGAATGCTCTTTTGCACTTGGGGATAATCTTGTAAAAGTATCTATAGCATCTTTCACCCATCTTTTTAGATATTTTATAGAACCACCTTTTTCTATCAGTAATTGTTGTAAATTTTTCCATAGTTTTTGGGTAGTTTCATCGAAATCAATAAAATCATCGGCGTACGGTCTGAATCTTCTAATTAAATCATCTGTCATATCCGCCATTTTTATTGCCCTAAATACGTTTATTAATGCATCGGCTTTTTGGTAAATGGTTTTAAACTGTTCTGGTGCTTCTATCTGTAAGTAACCTGTATCAACAGATGGGCTGATTATAGGAATGTTGTCTAGTCCTTCTTTGTGTAAAAAAATCTTAAGAACTTCTCCATACTTTCCAAAACGACATGGCCCAGAAGTGGTCGGTAAAAAAATAACAGTATTGTCATTTATCCAATCCTTTCCTTTATCTTTGGCTATTTCTTCCAAGGTTGCCATTGCGTCACCAACGACACCCCTTAACGGGAAGCAAACTTCCGTTGTGATAAACCTATCCGCCGCTTCCTTAGCTTGAACTGTGGCTGTTGGTAAAACTTTGGCTTCTATTCCATAATGTTTTAACACAGCTTTTCCCAGGTTACTTGCTTCACCCATGTAAGGAATGAGCCACTGCCTTTGCCCCAATTTTAATTTGTCCTTATGACCATCCGGGAATAAGACAAAATCTTTGAACTCCAAATCCGTTTTTGGTTTACTCTTTTTTACAACACGATCATGAGCCTCAGCCCTAGTAACAAAGGGCGCGTTGTTGGTTTGAGCATCTGTTACTAAATGCAAAAACGGTTTGTCTGCTATTTTGAATATCTCATCTTCATGATAAAACTTCACCGAGTCTGGTCCACAAGCGAAATTCATCTGTCTTATTGGAAATAGTTTAGGATGTTTTGCCACGAATATAGATGCTTGAAGGATATGAGAATTTTGATACCAGTATTCGTTGAAAGAAAGGTTATCTATAGGAATATCTATATAATACTCTTCCAAGAAAGTTTGAGGGATATAATTCATACCTCTTTGTTTGGTGAACATAGAACCTGATTGTGAGGAAGCTTGAGGGTCTAGTACCACATAATCTCTCCCTAATCCTACATACCCTATCTCTTCACTTTTTTCTAATTTGTTTAAGAATCTTTCCCCTTGTTTGTGTAAATCGCTTTTGAACGCTTCTAACTTTTGATCCGCATAATCGATAGCTTCTAATATCTCCTCTTTAGAAATATTGTAACCAATTCTTTTTAATTCACCATATATCGCTTGAGCTGACCTTTCTTTATCTTTCCAGTAAAGAACAGGCAGAATCTCTCTATCTTCTTCTAATCCCAATATGTCTTGCAACAAGTAACCTTCAGCCTCAGTATATATGCAAAATTTTCTCATAGGTTTTTTATCTCTTACTTCTTCAATAACCGAGGGGTTAAACAGATGTTTTATCCTTTTATCTTTTGCCAGCAGATCCCCGTGACCTATAACGAGTTTCATCGCTATGCAAAACTCCGTAGGAGCAATATTAATACCTCTTTGTGCGATTCCTTCATCTGAGACTGGAGATAATACTGGTAAAAATCCAACTTTACTCAACAATGCAGCAGACCAAATACCTATTTCTCCTAAGGTTACTCCAGCTCTGTGAATACCTACCGTTTTTTCATTATCGACATTTGTTTCGTTTAACTGTTCGTATTTTATACCTTCGAAATGTTTTTCAAACAATCTATGAAAAACTTCAACATAATCTACCTTTGTTTTTTCTGCCCCTTCACTGTTACCTCTCGGACAAAAACCACCGGTTATAACTTTTTCGCCTGCTATAGTAAAGACTTTTAATTTGCAGTTTCTTACCTTACAGGACAATTTGCCAAAGTAATCTGAACACATTACCTCTTCTTTTTCAAATTTCATATCCACTACTTCAAAGCCTCTGAAAGCCGAACGCACTTCTTTTCCTTCTTTTTTCAATTTCAATATCTCTTCCCTTAGGAAAAGACCTGCTCCCCATGCTCCAAACAACTCTCTGTGGGGATAGGCATAGATATCTTTGTTTGTAACTTGTGCCATTGCTGCCAGAAAAGCTTTCCCTAAGGCCGGTCCACCTTGACAAGAACATTTGTTTTGAACATGTTGTGGACCCCCAACGAACTTATTAAAATAGCTTGCTGCAGTGGATCTTATTATGGCTGCGGCTATCTCTTCTTGTGAAAAACCCTCGGAAATTAAACGGTTTTCTTCCATCTCCATGAAAACACCGCATGTAGAATCTATAATCGGTACTTTTTCTGCCTTCAATGCGGCTTCTTGAAGTGTCGATTTGACATCTAAGCCTAACAGTTGGGCCATGTTCTCCAATGTTTGACCTGCGCCTGCTTGACATGAGTAATTCATCCTAGCCTCTTTTATCTGATCAGTAGCTTCTTCTCCATTTAGTTTGAAAGAAGTGAACTTCATATCTTGTCCACCGATTTCAAATATGGTATCTATTTTTTCATCGTGGAATTTAATTCCTTTAGCGTGACATGTGACTTCATCAACGGCTCCATCTAAAACTGTGTATCCTTCCTCTTCTAAAGCTTCTTTTTTGTTTTGACTCACCAAAATTCTTTCGTACAATTTTCTGGCTGATCCCGTGGTACATACTCCGAGAACATTATAATTGTTAGACTTATTGGCTAAGTGTCTAAACACCTCTTTAAGAGCACTTTCTGGATCGCCGTGGGTACTGATATATATTTTGTCTAAGAGGGCTCCAGTTTCAACGTCCACAATTGCAGCTTTTGTGGTAGTTGAACCACCATCTACTCCAATAGTAACATCTCTAACCTCATCAGGTTGCACTTGTTCAATTTTTCCCTCATAGTTGTGAACTTTATCAAGGAACGCATAAAGAGGTTTAGCAGAGGGACGTTTACTCTTGGTGAAATTAGAAATTTCAGAAAGTCGGTTAAAATCTATCACAAATTTGTTTTTCTTTTCTAACGCTTCCAAAGCTATTCCAATTGCTGCAACCCCTGTATGGTGCATTGGTCTTTTTACATTTAAACCGGTTAAAATATTGAAACTTTTTAGAATATAATCACTTGAAAAAACACCGCCCGTAGCTATAGCCCCCAGAGATGGATCAAGTTCTCTAGCTCCAATCACATCATTTTTATAATTCCTAGCTACTGTAGAGTATAATTTTGCAACCAAAAAAGGTCTTTCAGCACCTTCGTTTTGTTCGTGTATCAAATCTGATTGAATTACAACACCACATCTCGCGTTGAAGCCCTGAATATCACTATAATCTTTCACCTCGTTCTCAGCTTGTGCATATAATTTTTTCATAAGTTCGATTTTATGCGAATAATCATCTAACTTAAAAAAATCAGAATCGTTTTTTAAATATAACCTTTTCAACTGTTTTTCAACTAAGATTCCTGAACCTCCACCACATTTGCTATTAGCTGACCACTCTAAAAGGTTTACCTTTTCTTTAAGATGTCCAAGTCTTAGAAAATAGGAATCCTTAGCACCAATGTGGAATACATAAGAAACATTGGGTTCAAGAAATGAAGCGCCTTTGGGAATAGTAACACTTTCGTAATCAAACAAAAGATTAGGAAAAATCTTGTTGAAAAGTTGTGCTCCTATTCCAGTGAAAGACGTGGAAAGTATCTTCCCATCAAGTTCAGGCTTTATCGATTCCCATATCTCTGGTAGTCTTTTTAAAGGCACGCCAAAATGTGGGATATTTTCTTTAACGTATTTTAGTTTTCCTTCCTGGTCAATAACCGCTACATGAATACTCGATGAGCCTATATCAAACCCAACGTAATACATGTTGTTTTTTCACTCCTTAAAATTGTAAAAATCACTTTATTTATAAACTCTCACAATTGCTTTAATGGCATTTTGGTTCTCAGCCAGCCCGCCCAGATGAGCCTTTGTTCTATATTTTATTCTCTCTACTATGATATACCATTTTACAATCATAATCAAGTTTCTTAAGATGTTATAACAAACAAAAAATTAAGCCCCATTAAGGGGCTATAACTCAATACCGATTAAATTTTTCAATCAACAGGCCTATAATTGTTTCATTATTTCTTTAGTATTTTCATACAACTTCTTGTATAATTAGTTCCTCCCAGGCGTTTTATATTTTTATTATAGTGTAATCAATCTATGCGAAGCTTTTTCAATCCAAAATCTGATAATCGATGCCCTTTATCTTACAAAAATGTACCAACTCATCTATATAATTTCCATATACTCCGTGTGTATGGTTGCATGGATAATATTCCAAAAAGGTATCCATATCAGTATCTAATTTAGCATATGCATGTGGCCATTCAATTTGCACTTGTTCACTTAGCCTTTTCTTTTCTTCCTCAGAAAGTTCAACAAACTCAGCGGGAACTATCGTCATTACATAATTTCCATCCTGTCTTGCAAGTCTTGCTAATGTGACTCTTCCCGGAGCTGCAAAGTGTTTAACCGCTCCACCACCTGCTGGGAAATAAAAATCTTCTGGATGTATAATCACGTTTTTCAAATTTTCTTCAGGTCTATTAGACTTACCTGCAAAATAAGTTGCATGCTGTCCAGAGTTTGCTAAATCCAATAAATTCTCCTCTTTAAAGTAATGTCTTACGTCAGCAAAAAGTACAGGAGTTTGAGCAATATGTTTAAAGATTTCCATCGTTAAAGCTCCATCCATATCTGTTTCTGTTGCAGCTACAATTGGTTCCTTTGAACCATCAAAATCGTACGGATCGTTTAAAAAAGCTTCTGCAATATCTAGTGTTGCATAATTATTTGTCATTTCAGGTTGTCCTTTGAATCCAACAAAATCAAGCTCTTCTTCTTTTATAATTTCAAGTGCAGCGTAATATAATCCTATCTGTTTTTCTAATATTTCAGGGGTGAGTCTATTGCCGTCATATTTAACAGTTGCTAATTTTTCAAGCCATTCTCTTGCTTTCTTTTTCTTCTGGGATGGTATGTTTTCGGCTTTTAAAACCAATGCATATTGGTCTACCTGTTCAACATCAATTCCAAATTCTTTCATCCATTGATCCCCATTGGCAGATGCTGTGTACATTCCCATGGGTCTTCCACCAAACATTCCATACCTTTCTCCTTTTAACCTATGAGCAGCACTGGCGGCTCGTATGAATTTAAGCAATTTTTCTAAAACCGTTGGATCTTCTGGCTCTCCCCAAACTCTTTCTGGGAATATTCCCATTTGTTCTAATGCACCAGCTGCAGCTAACAATCCTACCATTCCAGGATACTTTGGATTTATTTGGCCATAAGTTAAATACGGTCCAGGGGCATAAAGTGAAGCCATAACGCTCAAGTGAGGCCAACACCATATAGAATAATTGAAGATCGTCATTTCCACTTCTGCTTTCATCATTTCTTTTCCAGCTTTTTTTGCTTTGGATGGCTTGTTTACAATGTCTGAAGCTCTAACTACTTCCACTTCACCGGTGTTTTCTAACGCTTTTACTAACCTATCTTCAAATTTTTTGTTCATCTCTAAGGTTTCCTCATGAACAAAATCTCTACCGTCTGAAAACGTGATTATCCCAACTTTTCTCTTTTGCATATATAAATAACCTCCTCTTGGATTTTTTTATCTGTTATGATTTCAAATTCTTTACTGATTTTCTTTCTATTAATTCTCCTTTTAATACTACCCTCATAGGTCTGGCATATCTGTCTTCTATCCTTGATAGTAAAGATGTAGCAGCTATTTTACCTTCTTCTAATATTGGTTGTTTTATAGTCGTTAAAGGTGGATCAATCAATTCATTTTCAAGTGAATCATCAAATCCAATTAAAGACAGTTCTTCAGGGATTTTTATATTATTTTTTTTAACTGCGTAGACTATATACTTAGTTAAATTGTTGTTTGTTGCTATTATCGCCGTTGGTAAATTATTTTTTCTCTTTAGCCCATTTAAAACTTCTATAGCTTTTTCATGAGGGTATATATCTTCACAGATCCATTCCTTTTTTACAGGAATATTCAACAGTTTACAACCTTTTAGAAATCCTTTGAGCCTTTCTTCTATAGTGAATATTCCTTTTTTAGATAAAAAAATGCCTATCTTTTCATGACCATTTTCTTTTAAATGTATTAAGGCTTGAATGATTACATCTTGGTTGTCAACAATAACATGATCAAACTGATCTTGATTGTAAAACAACCTGTCGTAGAAAACTATTGGAATGCCCATTTTAAAAAAATCTTGATATAATCTCAAATTACTTTTACCAGTTTTTTCTGTAACCGGCGAAGCTAAAATACCTTCAACGCCATGACCGATCATCCAGTTTAAATAGGTCTTTTCTTTATCCACATTCTCATCGACATTACTTAACAAAATCTTATATTCACGTGGGAATAAAACATCTTCTACTCCTTTTAAAAATTCCAAAAAGAAAGGGTTCCTTATGTCAAACGCTATAACACCAATGATCTTTGATTTTGAATTTTTAAGGGTACCTGCGGATAGATTTTTCATATATCCTAATTCCTGAGCGGTATCTATAACTTTTCTCCTTAATTCTTCACTTGCTCCAGGTTTACCAGACAATGCCCTTGAAACTGTAGAAGGAGAGATATTCAAAGCTTTTGCAATGTCTTTTATTGTTGGTTTTTGCATGGTATTACCTCCATAAGCATTTGTTAAGCAATCGTTTGCGTTACTAATTCTTATTATAAATTAATAAACTATAAAATCAAAATTAACTCTCGACGAGTAAATTGAAGCTTTTTGATAACAATTGGCTTTAATTGGAAATAATTCCAAATTTTGGACGAAAATTGGCAGATTTTAGATAAAATTATCAGAAACCCTTTATTTATCAAAGAAAATTTATTGTAAATTTTATGTAAATAAAAATCCCATCTAATATTTAGATGGGATCGTTTGTTATGTTTTAATTCTATTGATTTATATATGCTGCTTTTAAGAAAGGCTTTTTGTCAGAAGATATATACTTTTTTATTTCTGAAAGATCACCAACATCGGTTAATAATTTTTGAAAAGAGAATTCATTACTATTAAGAATTTTCACAGCTCTTTGCATAGTGAAAGGATTTACATAAGAACCCGTGATCGAAATTTCCTCACTATATATTTTAAAAGGCTCTACTTCCTTTGATTTCGATCCCTTTGGTGTAACTCCAAAATCTATAATTTTTCCACCTTTTTTTACTAAAGTATAAGCGCTTTCAAAACCAGAAATAGTTCCAGAGCATTCAAATACTTTATCAAATTTTTTAGATTGAGGATTATTGTCAGGATTTTCGACTTCTAAACGAAATTCTTTTTTTATAAATTCAATTTTTTCTTGAGAAACTTCAAATATGGTAGTTTTTCCTACTGAAAATCTGTTTAACAGCATAGCGAAGATCAAACCTATTGCTCCTCCACCTATTATTGCTATTTCATCAGTGTAAGAGAAATTAGAAAGATCTATTCCGTGGACTATACAGGAAAGAGGCTCTGCAAATATGGCATCTTTTACTTGTATATTTTCGTTTAAGGGATAAATCTGTTCATTTGGAACCGCTAGCATTTCAGCAAAACCACCATCTCTATTTACACCAACTGCGTTTAGATTCTCACACAGATGAATTTTGCCCTCCCTACAGTACTGACAAACACCACAAGGTCTATTTGGATCAATGGTAACTTTGGTTCCTTTCTCAAATACCCTAGATTTTACTATTTCTCCAACGATTTCATGCCCTGGTATAAGAGGATAAGTAGCCAAAGTTTCTCCTTTAAAGATTTTTAAATCAGTTCCACAAACTCCACAGCCTAATACCCTCATCAATGATTCATTTTCTTTTGTAGATGGCTCTTCTTTATTAATTACTTCAATTTGATGAGGTTGTTTTATGTAAACAGCTTCCATAAGCCCACCTTCTTTATAATTTAATCAAAGTTTTAAATGAATTTGTTTCACTAGAAGCAAACTGAAATGCATCAGGTACGTGATCTGTTCCATCGAAAATTTTTGATATTAATGCTTGAGTATTAATTCTCTTTTGTGAAATTAAGTTTACTGATTCTGAAAAATCATCATCAGTATACATTAGGGCTCCCATTATGATATACTCTCTATCTTGAATTAAATGAAGAGGAACAGTACCGGGGCCTGCAAAAACACCTATTATGATAATTGTACCACGTTTTCTAACTAAGTTGAAAGCAGTATCGATTGAAGATTGTATCCCTACAGCTTCAAAAACAACATCAAAATCCATATAACTATTATTTTCTTGAGGGGACAATGCATTTGAAACGAAGTTAAATTCTTTTGCTTTTTGCACCTTCCAAGAATTAACGTCAAACCCGATTACCTCTTTTGCACCATAAACTTTAGAAACGGCAGCCGTAAGAATGCCAATTGTTCCCAAGCCAACTACTGCAACCTTTTTTCCAGCTTCTTGAAATCCTCTAACCTTTAAGGGCTCGTATATATGAGGCATTCCATGTTTACAATAGTAACATTCATTATCCCAAACGGAAGGCCTAATAGCAAGATATTGACCTTTTTTGAATAGATCGGATTTTTCAACAACTCCAATAACTTCATGACCAGTTGAAACTGGAAATTCAACAAAAGGATGTTTTCCTTTGAAAACATGAACATCGGAGCCACAGATTCCACAATATAAGATTTTTAAAAGACTTTCGCCGTTTTTTGGCTCACGATCTAATGAATATTCTTTTACCACAATTTTATTAGGCTCAAAGATTACCGCTCTTTTTAGCATTTTAACACATCTCCTCTTTATAATTTTTATTGTATTTAGAATCTCTAAAACACGTACTTTAACTACCCTTTATACATTTTATACATTCAATATTAAAGGTTTACCTTCTTTCTATATATAATTTATTTGATACCATGTTTTTATTATTTGTCGTTCAAGCAAAGCTCATTATATGGTAACTCTTCTCAATTGTATTTATTGTATTTCGATTTCGTTTACTACAACTACTATATGAAAAAATACTGAATTTAAATTGAAATACTCACACAGTTTAGTAGAACCAAGAGTTTTCAAATAATGCTTTGAGAAATACATATTTAGATGTTCCTTGATTTTTATTAGTTCGGCGATTACAAATTCATCTTGTAATAACTTTAACTTTAGAGGAAAGAATTCACAAAAAATATTACAGTGCATACGATACTGTTCAAAGAAGCAGAACCACTTATTTCAAAAGATAGATAAATTTATGAACGGTTTAAAAGGGTTATACAAGCAGTTAGAAACTTTATACATTGAAAGATTAGCAGAGGGTTCTGTGAATAAACTGAAAGTTATTAATTGGATACTGTATGGAAGAAACAAATTTAAGATGCTGAGACAGAAAGTTCTTTTTCTTGAAAATAATGGAGAGATTTAAAAATCAGTGGGAAGAATCACTGTTTGTTTAGTAATTGCAACTTGTTTCTTTAACTATCAAGGGTTTCTTTAGTTGTTCTTGGATTTCTTTTTTATTCATCCTTGAAAGTCAACCTCCCCTTTCAATTTTCCTTCCATTGCGCACACAGCAGCACCAAAACTTGTAGTTTCTTCCAGTTTACTTAGGTAAAAATTTTTATTAAAGACTTTTTTTATGATGTTTATAAAATATTTGTTTTTCTGTAATCCATTTCCCACCCCTATAATATCTTCATAATCGATATCCATTTCTCTATAATATTTGTAGAGTTCTTCAACTATTCCATATGCAGTTGCTGTCACTAGATTCTGAATTGTAAAGTTGTTTAAACTTATGTTATCAATGGCCCCTCTCAATTGAGGATTATAACGTGTACCGTTTAATGTAGTGCGAAATTTTAGAGGAGAAACTGGTAATATTGAATTCTTGATGAATTCGTAAACTTGATCGTCTTCAACATTTTTCTTACAAGCCAAGTTTATAAAGTTTTTTATAAAAGCTTTGATGGCTTCAATAGTCTTACCAGCAGATAAACTAGCCCCAACTAATAAATAATAATTATTTAAAAACGGTCGATAATCTAGGTATTTTGAAATCTTCTTAATTTCCTTAACTACAGCAGATATTTGTCCACTTGTTCCTATGCTTATAACCATCGAATTCGTTTTGTTGTAAGAAGTTTCAAGTTTCTTTTCAAAAATTGCTCCTAAAACTGATGCTTGATTGTCACCCATTCCTAAAAAGATCGGGGTACCAGTTAATCGAGGGATGTGTTTTCCAACATCTCCTATAAAAGTTCCGGGTTTTGCCATTTTAGGAAGGTGAATTTCAGTGTATCCCAACGCATTAATTAATTCCCAATTCCAATCTTTGTTTTCTAATGCATAAAATCCACTGCTATGCGCTATAGAAGGATCTATAGGTATTGAATCGTATGGAGTATCCCCAATGAGCTTTTTTACGATGAAATCTGGAGCAAAACGAAGAGAACACCCAGCAGTGTTTATAAGTTTTTGTAAAGGAAGTAAGGTCGTAACAGCATACCCTGGGCTTAGTAAATATTGAAATTTAGAAAATAGCGATTTATAATTTTTATTAATATAATCTACATAAGATATTCCATTTCCATTTTTTTCTAAAGCTCTTTGATCTTGCCAAGTAATTATATTTGTTGTTGGAATGTTTTCTTTTACAAGAAAAAAGCTATGCATGTTTCCAGTAACTGAAATAGCTTCGGTTCCTTTTAAATCAAAAATTTTAGTTAAATACTGTATAAAAGAATCAAAATCACTTTCTAATTTTTTTATGTCAAATTCACTTTTTAAACCATCGAAAATTAAACTTGTATTTTGTTTATTGGCGAAGGCAATTTCTTTGCTTTTGCTATCGTATAAGCATGCACTGTAAGAAGTCGTCCCAAAATCTATTCCCAACACTTTCATTTTATACACCTTCCAATTAATTCTCAATACAAAAGTTATTTCCTTCAACTTAACTACACTTTAGAAGAAGATATAGTGTTTTAAAATAACTATTGCGATTGTCTGTGTTTTCAAACATAATTGAAAAATTTAATTTATCAACCGGTAAAACCACCATAATTGGCACTTTTCTCATTAAAGACTTTGACATAAAATTTACTTGTAATAAAGCCATAATATCCCTCCTCTTAAATTGTACCATCTCTACCACCTTTCATTTCCTCCTGTACATTTTTTTTAGAAAGCAAAAAGTAAATTTTCTATTTGCGTTAGGTAAATTTTAGATTAAAATTAAACATGACAGTTTTAATCTCCTTTTTCTAAAACCCATAAAAGAAGGAATTAAAAGGACTTTTAATGAAATTTTTTTCAAATCTTGCAAAAACGAAGATTTTAGTGTATAATCGCTAATAATTTACTCTAATCTTAAATAGTTACCAATAATTAGGAAAAATGAAATTTTTTTCATTTTCTAACAATCCTGAAAATATTTTCGTAATATTTTTGAGTTCAAGGAGTTAGATGTCTTGAAAAAAAATCAGACTCTCAAATGTGGTTATTTAGGGCCCAAAGGTACTTTCAGTGAAATCGCCGTAATGAAATATTTTGGTGAAAATGTTTTTTTGATCCCACTACAATCTATTTCAGACGTATTTGAAATGGTTCAAAATAAAGAAGTAGATTTTGGAGTTGTACCTATTGAAAATTCTGTAGAAGGTTCAGTAAATATTACGATGGATCTTTTATTCGAGAAATCTGATATTCATGTAGTGGGTGAATGTGTTGTCCCGATTAATCATTTTCTTGTATCTTATGGAAGTTTAGACCTAGCAGAAGTTAAAAAACTTTTTTCTCATCAACAAGCTATTGGACAATGCAGTAAGTTTATAAAAAATAGATTGAATAATCCAGATATTATATTCACCGCGAGTACAGCAAATGCTTGCGAAATGATTAAAGATGTACCAGAGAGTGCAGCTATAGGTTCGGAAAATATTATCAATATTTATAATTTAAAGGTTTTAGCTAGAGATATTCAAGACTCAAAAAACAACTCAACTCGTTTTTTCATAATTGCAAATTCCGAAAGGTTTACAAAGATTGAAGGTACAGCAAAAAATTACAAAACCTCGATAATATGTTCTCCAAAGCACAATGAACCTGGTGTTCTATACAACATGTTAAAAGCTTTCAAAGAAAAGGACATAAATCTGACAAGGATAGAGTCGCGTCCAACTAAAAAGCAATTAGGTGAATACTCTTTTTATATAGATTTTGAAGGTTTTAAAGAAGATAAAGATGTAAGAGAAGCATTGGTTAAATTAGAAAAAATGAGTTCTTTCTTTAAAATTCTTGGAAGTTATCCAAAATGGAAGGAACGGGAATGAATTCTACCGGGGATATTATCAACACTTTTAAACATAATGGAAAGGAAGGATTATATGGAAGATAATAAGCTAAGAAGTGACGAAATTAAAAAAGGAGTATCAAAAGCCCCACATCGTTCTTTACTTTATGCTTTAGGGTTGACAAAAGAAGAGATCGATAAACCTATAATTGGGATAGCTAATTCTGCGAACGATATAATACCCGGACATAAACATTTGAATGAAATATGTGAAAGTGTAAAAAATGGCGTATATGCAGCTGGAGGTTTACCTTTAGCCTTTTCAACGATAGGAATCTGTGATGGTATCGCGATGGGACACAGCGGTATGAACTATTCATTACCAAGTAGAGAATTAATTGCTGATTCTATAGAATCTGTAGCAAGGGCGTATAAATTCGATGGATTAGTTCTTATTCCCAACTGCGATAAGATCGTTCCAGGGATGTTAATGGCTGCCTTAAGGTTAAATATTCCTGCGATTGTTGTAAGTGGAGGTCCAATGCTCGCAGGAAATTTCAAGGGAAGAAAAATCGATTTACACGATATGTTTGAAGCCGTTGGTGCAAGAGTTTCCAATAAGATTTCTGATGAAGAGTTAAATGAAATGGAAATGGCTGCCTGCCCTGGGTATGGGTCTTGTGCTGGGATGTTTACTGCCAATTCAATGAACTGCCTAACAGAGGTTTTAGGACTTGCGCTGCCGGGAAATGGGACGATTCCGGCAGTTTTTTCTAGCAGGAGAGCTTTAGCAACAAAAACAGGAGAAAAGATAATGGATTTAGTGGAAAATGATATCAAACCCTTGGATATATTCAACGAAAAAACAGTAGAAAACGCCCTTACTTTAGACATGGCTTTAGGTTGTTCTACGAACACGGCTTTACATTTGCCCGCAATAGTTCATGAAGCAGGGATCGATTTTGACATAGATATTATTAATAAAATTAGTTCAAAAACACCTCATCTATGTAGTTTATCTCCTGCAGGCATTCATCATATAGAAGATTTACATTACGCTGGTGGTATTCCTGCTGTACTTAAAGAACTGTCCAAAAAAAATTTGCTCCATCTAGATTGTTTGACCGTAACTGGGAAAACCTTAGGTGAAAACCTTAAAAATGTTAGTTATGTGGACCATGAAGTAATAATGCCGATAGATCAACCGTACCATAAAGATGGAGGTTTAGCTGTTTTAAAAGGTAATATAGCTCCCAACGGGGCAATTGTCAAGCAGATAGCCGTATCTGATGAGATGTTGGTACATGAAGGGCCAGCAAAGGTTTTTAACAAAGAAGAAAAAGCCATCAAAGCTATTTATGCAGGAGAAATTAAAGAAGGAGATGTAGTGGTGATCCTATACGAAGGCCCCAAAGGAGGACCGGGTATGAGAGAGATGTTGGCACCTACTTCCGCTTTAGCCGGTATGGGATTGGATAAAAAAGTTGCGTTGATCACAGATGGTAGATTTTCGGGAGCTACACGTGGATCTGCCATAGGCCATGTATCTCCTGAAGCTGCAGCAGGAGGACCAATAGGGGTTGTAAAGGATGGGGATGTAGTGTCAATAAATATCCCAGAAAAGACCCTAAATTTAAAAATATCAGAAGAAGAACTACGGACAAGATTAAATACTTTTAAACCCATACTTCCAAAAACAGGTGGGTATTTAGACAGATACAGCAGATATGTACAATCAGCTGATAAAGGAGCTTTTTGTGAATAAAAAATTAGAGAGGTGATTTTATGCCGATCCATTCCGGGGCAAGAATATTTGTTGAATCTCTTTTGAGGGAAAAGGTTGAGGTTGTATTTGGATATCCAGGAGGGAAGGTTATCCCACTTTATGATGAACTTTATGACGCACCTATAAGACATATATTAGTTCGTCATGAACAAGGTGCTGCCCATGCTGCAGATGGTTATGCAAGGAGTACGGGAAAGGTTGGAGTGTGTATAGCCACTTCTGGACCTGGAGCTACAAACCTAGTTACAGGACTAGCCACTGCGTACATGGATTCCGTACCAGTTGTAGCTTTTACAGGTCAAGCTCCGACAAGTCTTATAGGTACTGATTCATTCCAAGAAATAGACATACGAGGAATAACCTTGCCTATAACTAAGCACAATTACATGGTAACTAATGTAAAGGATTTAGCTAAAACTATAAAAGAAGCTTTTTACATAGCCAGAACCGGTAGACCAGGTCCCGTTCTGGTTGATTTACCGGTGGATGTTCTTAAATCTCACGCTGATTTCATTTATCCTAAAAACGTTAATCTTCCTGGGTACCAACCAACTTACGAAGGAAACTACATGCAAATAAAAATGGCAGCCGAGGCTATTAATACTTCGCAAAGGCCAGTTATCTTTGCTGGTGGAGGCGTTATAAATTCTAACGCCTCAGAACAACTGACTAATATGGCAATAAGGGGAAGGATACCAGTAGTCACATCTCTGATGGGGCTTGGTTCTTTTCCAGAAGATCATGAACTTTCTCTGAAAATGTTAGGAATGCACGGTACGATGTATGCTAACTACGCTATATCTGAGGCAGATTTGATAATAGGAGTTGGAGTACGCTTTGATGACAGGGTAACAGGGAAATTGGAAACATTTGCTCCACACGCAAAGGTCATTCATATTGATATTGATCCTGCTGAAATCAATAAAAATGTAAAAGTTCATATTCCAATTGTTGGTAACGTAAAAAACGTTTTAGATAAATTAATTCCATTGATAAAAACAGTCGAAAGGGAAGAATGGCTCGAACAAATAAAAGAATGGAAAAAGCAATATCCACTTAACTACGAATTTGATGATAACAGTATTAAGCCACAATACTTGATTGAAAAATTGGATGAATTGTGTGATGAAAATACTGTTATAGTAACAGAAGTTGGTCAAAATCAAATGTGGGCAGCACAATACATTCATTTTTCAAAGCCAAGGTCATTCATAACCTCTGGGGGCCTTGGAACTATGGGATATGGTTTACCAGCCAGTGTAGGTGCTCAGGTAGGGAACCCCCATAAAACTGTTATCAACATATCTGGTGACGGTAGTTTCCAAATGAATCTACAGGAGTTGGCTACAATAAGTTCTAACAAACTCCCCGTAAAGATAATCATTTTGAACAACGGAACCTTAGGGATGGTAAGACAGTGGCAAAAGTTATTTTTTGATGAAAGATATTCAGCTACGATTCTTGATAATCCTGATTTCGTTAAATTAGGTGAGGCCTATGGAATAAAATCGTTAAGAATCGAACAAACAAATGATGTAGAGATAGCTTTAAAAGAAGCTTTGAATTACAATGGGCCAGTTTTAATGGACGTCATTATTCCTCAAGATGAGAACGTATTCCCAATGGTTCCAGAAGGGGCATCAATTAAAGAGATGATGGATCTAAAAAAGACCAAAAGAGAGAAAGAAAAACAGGGGGAGGTCGCATGAGGCACATCTTGTCAGTAACTGTGAATAATCAACCTGCTGTTTTGGCAAGAATATCTGGTCTATTCAGTAGGAGAAATTTTAACATACTGAGTTTAAATGTGGGTGAGACGGAATTACCAGAGTATTCGCGGATGACGATAGTTGTCGAAGGAAACACAGATACATTAGAACAAGTGAAAAAACAGCTTTACAAACTTATAGATGTTATAAAAATCACCGAATTGAATCAAAGCAATATGATAGAGAGGGATATGGCAATAGTCAAGGTAAATTGTGGAAAAAATCAAAGGGGTCAAGTTATTCAGGTTGTAGACGTTTTTAGAGGTAAAGTTGTCGATTTTTCCCTTGATACAATAACAATAGAAATCACTGGAGATGAAAATAAAATAAATGCCTTTATTGAAATAATGAGAGATTTTGGTATTAAAGAAGTCGTGAGAACAGGTCTTGTAGCTATGGACAGAGAAATGAACAACAATGTTTTGACAAATTAATAAAAATCAAAAATTAAGGAGTGATTGTCATGGTGGAAACATTTTATGAAAAAGATGCAGACTTAGGTTTATTGAAAGATAAAACTATTGCTGTTTTAGGTTATGGAAGTCAGGGTCACGCTCAGGCACAAAATCTTAAAGATAGCGGGTTAAAAGTAATTATAGGTTTGAAGAAAGATAGTAAAAGTAAAGAAACTGCCCAAAAAGATGGTTTTGAAGTATACGAAACATCCGAAGCCGTTAAAAAAGGAGATATTATTCAAGTTTTGATCCCTGATGAAGTTCAAAGCGAGGTGTACAAAAAAGACATAGAACCTAACTTAGAAGAAGGCAATGCACTTGGATTTTCTCATGGCTTTAATATCCATTTTGGACAAATTGTTCCTCCAAAAAACGTAGACGTATTTATGGTTGCACCTAAAAGCCCTGGCCATTTAGTTAGAAGAATGTATTTGGAAGGCAAAGGAGTTCCAGGATTGTTAGCTGTTCATCAAGATTTTTCAGGGAAAGCAAAAGAATTGGGCTTGTCATACGCCAAAGGAATAGGTTGTACACGAGCAGGTGTTATCAAAACAACTTTCAGAGAGGAAACAGAAACGGACCTATTTGGAGAACAAGCAGTCTTATGTGGTGGAACTACATCACTTATCAAGGCAGGTTTTGAAACACTTGTTGAGGCGGGATATCAACCAGAAATAGCCTATTTTGAATGCTTGAACGAACTGAAATTAATCGTTGATCTCTTGTATGAAGGCGGACTAAAAAAGATGAGATACTCCATAAGTGACACCGCACAATACGGGGATCTTACCGTTGGGCCAAAAATTATCGATAATAAGGTTAAAGAAACCATGAAAGAGGTACTTGCAAACATACAAAATGGTAATTTTGCAAAGGACTGGATCTTAGAAAACAAAGCTAATAGACCTGTTTTCAACGCTTTAACTGAAAAAGACAACAATTCTCTTTTAGAACAAGTCGGGGAGAAATTGAGAGCGATGATGCCTTGGATAGAAAGCTAAAAAATCTAATGAAGTAGGAGTGTGAACAAATTTGAGAAAAATAAAAATTTTCGATACTACGTTGAGGGACGGTGAACAATCTCCAGGTGTAAGTTTGACAATGGACGAGAAGCTGGCAATAGCTGAACAGCTTTCTTTGTTAAAAGTTGATGTAATAGAGGCTGGCTTTCCTATTTCTTCGAGTAGTGATTTTGAAAGTGTAAAAAACATTGCCCAAAAAATTAGAGATGTTGAGGTTGCAGCTTTAGCAAGAGCAAATTACAAAGATATCGATTGTGCTTGGGAAGCACTCAAAGAGGCAGAGCAACCAAGGATACACGTGTTCATTGCTACCTCTCCTGTTCACATGAAATACAAGTTAAAAATGAATGAAGATCAAGTTTTGGAAAGAGCAGTTGAGGCCGTGAAGTATGCAGCAAAGTATACTAATAATATTGAATTTTCAGCAGAAGATGCTTCAAGAAGTGAGTTAGAGTTTTTGTACAAACTCTTTGAAAAAGTCATAGAAGCTGGTGCGACGGTAATTAACGTGCCTGATACTGTGGGATATGTAATTCCACAGGAATTTGGTGAATTTATTAAAAAGATAAAAGAAAACACAAGGAACATAGAAAAGATTGAATTAAGCGTACACTGCCACAACGATTTAGGAATGGCAACTGCTAATACTCTTACTGCCCTGAAAGAAGGTGCAGATCAAGCAGAGGTAGCAGTTAACGGAATAGGAGAAAGGGCAGGCAACGCGGCCTTAGAAGAAGTTTTAATGGCGTTAGTTACCAGGAAAGATTATTTTGAAGATTTAGTCGTAACGCAGGATACAACTAAGATTTTGAAACTAAGCAACATGGTTTCACAATTTACTGGAATGGTTGTTCAACCTAATAAAGCAATAGTAGGTAAAAATGCCTTTGCACATGAATCTGGTATTCATCAAGATGGCGTTATCAAAGAAAGAACTACTTATGAAATAATGAAAGCAGAAAGTATAGGGCTAAATTCAAACAAACTAATTTTAGGAAAACACTCAGGAAGACATGCTTTAAAAGAGTTTTTGACATCATCTGGCTACAATGTAGATGAAGAAACCTTTGAAAAGCTATTCCTTAAATTTAAAGATCTAGCCAGTAAAAAAAAGAATTTGAATCCACTTGATGTTGAAGCATTGATCAACGATGAATTATATAAAACTGAGGATTATTTCAAACTCAAATATTTATCCGTCACTACGGGGAACACTACACTACCAACGGCAACTATAAAGATAGCAAGAGGTGAAGAGTTGATAGAAAAAGCTGCTTGCAGTGGAGACGGGCCAATAGATGCAATATTTAAAGCAATAAACGAAATAGTTGAAGAAGAAAATATCACTTTGATTTCGTATAAGATAGAAGGCGTTACAGAGGGGACCGATGCCTTAGGAGAAACAACCGTTAAACTCAAAATTGAAGACGAAGTGTATGTTGGCCATTCTGTTGAAACAGATATTACCCAAGCAAGTACTTTGGCTTATCTAAATGCCTTGAATAAATATATGGCTAAAAAACTTCAAACTACAAAAAAATAAAATGATAAAGTGAGGAAATAAAGGGATGACTATTGTAGAGAAGATTCTTGCATCTCATTCAAATAAAAGTGAAGTTAAACCTGGAGAAATTGTTAATGCAAGAGTAGATTTGGTACTGGGGAACGATGTAACAACTCCTGTTGCCATTAAAGAATTTAGAAAAATAGGGTTATCTCAAGTATTTGATAATGAAAGAATTGCAATAGTTCCAGATCATTTTACTCCAAACAAAGATATAAAATCCGCACAAAATGCTTTGCTTATAAGAAATTTCGCAAAAGAGATGAATATTCTTAATTATTTTGAGATAGGTAAGATGGGGATTGAACACTGCTTAATACCAGAAAAGGGACTAGCCTTGCCTGGTGAGATCGTTATAGGAGCAGATTCCCATACATGTACCTATGGAGCACTTAACTGTTTAGGTACAGGTGTTGGAAGCACCGACATGGCTGCAGCGATGGCTACTGGTTACTTATGGTTCCGAGTTCCTGAAAGTATAAAGATTGTATACAAGGGTGAGCTAAACCCATGGGTCACTGGAAAGGATTTAATACTCTACACTATAGGAGAAATTGGAGTAGATGGAGCACTGTATAATTCTATTGAATTTACTGGAGATACGATCAAAGATCTTTCTATGGATTCGAGAATGACTATGGCAAATATGGCTATTGAAGCAGGGGCAAAATGTGGATTATTTGAATACGATGAAAAAACCAAAAATTACTTGATAGAAAGGGCAGTAAGAGAGTATACACCAGTAAGTAGTGATCCCTATGCCACTTATAAAGAGGTTATCGAATACGATGTTTCAAATATAGACCCGCAAGTTGCATTTCCACACTTGCCTGAAAACACCAAACCTGTTCATGAAGCAAAGGGGATAAAAATTGATCAATCTGTAATAGGTTCTTGCACAAATGGAAGAATAGAAGACTTAAGAATTGCTGCTCAAGTGCTTAAGGGACAGAAAATCAATTCTAATGTAAGATGCATTATTTTTCCTGGCACCCAAGATATATACATGCAGGCACTAAAAGAAGGCTTAATTGAAATATTCATCGAAGCTGGAGCCGCTGTGAGTACGCCAACATGTGGGCCTTGCCTTGGTGGCCATATGGGAGTTTTGGCAAAAGGTGAGAAAGCAATCTCTACGACTAACAGGAATTTTGTTGGAAGGATGGGGCATCCGGAAAGTGAAGTTTATCTATCAAATCCTGCGGTAGCAGCAGCATCTGCCATTAGCGGATACATTACTCATCCTGAGGAGGTTATAAAGTGAAGTTCAGAGGGAGAGTTTTCAAATACGGTGACAATGTTGATACGGATGTAATTATACCAGCTAGATATTTAAACAATCCAGAACCTGAAATATTGGCACAACATTGCATGGAGGATATAGATAAAGAGTTCGTAAAAAAAGTGAAAAAAGGAGATATTATAGTAGCCGGAAAGAACTTCGGTTCCGGAAGTTCTCGTGAGCACGCTCCCTTATCGATTAAGGCGGCAGGTGTTTCTTGTGTCATAGCAGAAAGTTTTGCAAGGATTTTTTATCGTAACGCTATCAATATTGGATTACCTATACTTATTTCCAAAGATGCTTCCCAAAATATCGAAGATGGTTCAGAAATAGAAATAGACTTGGACAATGGAATCATCAAAGATCTAAAAAACAATAAAGAATATTATTCAGAGAAATACCCGAAATTTCTTCAAGAAATAATATCTTCCGGTGGTTTGATAGAGAAGATCAAGAAGGAGGTCACTCAATAAATGCCGTCTATAGCTGTTCTACCAGGAGATGGAATTGGTAAGGAAGTAATCAATGAAGGTCTTAAAATATTAAATTTTATGGGAGATAGGTATAATTTGAATCTCAAATTTGAAGAGTTCGATATTGGAGCTGAACGATTTTTAAAATATGGAGAATTAATTCCAGATTCCATATTGAAAAGATTAGAAACCTTTGACGCTATTTATTTGGGAGCGGTAGGGGATCCAAGAGTACCAGCAGGGGTCTTAGAACATGGGATACTATTAAAATTACGATTTCATTTCGACCAATATGTCAACTTAAGACCAATAAAACTACTAAACGACAGGTTTTCACCTTTGAAGAAGAAGGGCGTTAACGAGATCAATTTTACAGTAATAAGAGAAAACACAGAAGGACTTTATGCAGGTATTGGTGGAATTTTAAAAAAAGATACTAAAGACGAAGTAGCAATACAAGAGATGATTTCAACTAGAAAAGGTGTAGAACGAATCATTCGTTATGCTTTTGAGTATGCAAAAAATAACAATGGTAAACTAACCCTCTGTGATAAAAGTAATGTACTAACTTATTCTCATGGATTATGGTTGAGAGTATTCGAAGAGTTAAAGAAGGAATATCCTGAAGTTCAGACTGATCATTACTATGTAGATGCTATAACGATGAAAATGGTACGAAATCCAGAAATTTTCGATGTAATAGTAACCTGCAATATGTTTGGAGATATCATTACAGATCTGGGTGCAGAACTCCAGGGCGGAATGGGATTAGCTGCCTCAGGAAATATTAATCCGAATACTGTTTCCATGTTTGAACCCGTTCATGGTTCAGCTCCTGATATTGCTGGTAAAGGTATTGCAAATCCCCTTGCTGCAATTTTAGCCGCAGCGATGATGTTGGAATATTTTGGAAGAAAAGACTTATCAGAAAAAATTGAAGGTGCGATTAAGATATCTATCGATGAAAACTTACTTTCTAAAGACATGGGGGGAAATTTAAGTACCAGTGAAGTAGGAGACGAAATTGTCAAAATCTTAAAAAGAGGGTGAACCAAATTGAAAGAACCTAAATTATTTGATACCACTTTAAGAGACGGAACCCAGGGTGAGAATGTTTCTCTAACTGTGGAAGATAAATTAAAGATAGCTAAAAAATTAGATGAGTACGGAATAGACTACATCGAAGGTGGTTGGCCAGGGTCTAACCCTAAAGATGAAGAATTCTTTAAAAAAGTTCAAAATATATCATTTAAAAATAGTGAAATAGTTGCATTTAGCTCTACAAAAAGATACGGAATAAAAGCCGAAGATGATCCAAACATTTTAAAATTGGTTTCTTCTGGGGCAAAAATAGTTACTATATTTGCAAAAAGTTGGGATTTCCATGTTTCTCAGGCACTGGGCATTTCTCTTGATGATAACCTAAAACTTATAGAAGATACGATAACCTTCTTAAAAAGAGAAGGGTTAGAGGTATTTTTCGATGCCGAACACTTTTTTGATGGTTATAACCATAATCAACAATATGCCATTAAAACGTTAGAAGTTGCACAAAACTCCGGTGCTTCAATTGCCGTTTTGTGTGACACAAACGGAGGACAAACACCTTCAAAGATCAAAGAAGCAATAGAAACGGTAAAAGAAAAAATAAAAATACCTTTAGGCATTCATGCTCACAATGATTCCGGTTTCGCTGTATCCAATTCTCTTACAGCTATTGAAGAAGGAGTTGAACAAATACAAGGAACGGTGGGAGGTCTGGGGGAAAGATGCGGTAATGCGGATCTTTGTATTATAATACCTAACTTGAAGTTTAAATACGGGTTTAAATTACCAAAAATAAATGTAGAAAAAACAACCTCACTTTATAATTACGTAACTGAAGTTGCTAATTTAACTCCTGACAATAGGAAACCTTATGTAGGAAGAAGCGCCTTCACACATAAAGGAGGTGTCCATGTTAGCGCCATTCTTAAAAATCCTCTCACTTATGAACACATATCTCCAGAATGGGTGGGGAACACTAGAAGAATATTAGTTTCAGAGTTATCAGGAAAAAGTAATTTAAAATCAAAGCTAGAAGAATTAGGCTTTGATATTACCCAATTTTCTGAAGAACAGTTCAAAAAGTTAACATCAAAGATAAAGGAATATGAGCATGATGGATATCAATTTGAAGGTGCTGACGCTTCTTTAAAACTCTTAGTATTAAGAGAATTTTTTGAGTATGTCCCAAATTTTCAAGTGGAGAATTTCAACATTCTTCATTACAATTTTATCGAAGACACTGGAACAGAAGCAATTGTCAAATTAAAAATAAATGGTGAAACCGTCCATGCCGTCGCTGAAGGTGACGGACCTGTGAATGCTTTAGATAAGGCATTAAGAAAGGCTTTAGAAGACTTTTTCCCCTCCCTGAAAAACATGAAATTGATAGATTACAAAGTAAGGGTGTTAGACAGTACTTCTGGAACCGCCGCGAAAGTGCGTGTCTTAATAGAAACTTCAGACACTGATAAAACTTGGACTACTGTGGGTGTTTCAACTAACATAATTCAGGCCAGTTGGAAAGCCTTGTTAGACAGTGTAGAATATGGATTGTTTGTAGATAATTTTTTACCCGTTAAAGAACATTAAAAGGATAACAGGGCCAATTGTGATAAAAACTTCCCAGAAGGAGAGAAAAAAATGGAAAATATATACTCTAATCGTATGAAAAACGTTCCTCGTTCTTTTATAAGAGAAATACTTAAGGTAATAGATGATCCGGAAATAATTTCATTTGCCGGCGGTTTACCAAACGCTGATTTATTTCCAATAGAAGAGATAAAAAATGCGGCTGTTTACCAGTTTGATAATTCCGGCAAAGAGATACTTCAGTACAGTACCACAGAAGGATACCCACCTTTAAGAGAATTTATCGCCAATAGATACAATGAAAAGAAAGGTTTAAACATAACACAAGATGATGTTTTAATTACTCATGGTTCTCAACAAGCCCTTGACTTACTTGGAAAATTATTTTTGAATGCAGATGATTTTATTGCAATTGAAGAACCTGGCTATTTAGGAGCTATACAGGCATTATCGGTATACACCAAGAATTTTAAACCAGTTAAACTATGTCTAGAAGGACTCGATTTAGTGGAATTAAAAGATGTTTTGGAAGAGTTTTCACCAAAATTACTGTACACCGTCCCCAATTTTCAAAATCCTTCGGGAATCACTTATACAAATAAAAATAGAGAAAAGATAGCTGAAATATTGAAAAATCACAATATTTACCTTATCGAAGATGATCCATATGGAGAGTTAAGATTTGAAGGGGAAGATAATGTTTCATTCAAAAAATTGATACCTGAACAAACGATACTTTTAGGATCATTCTCAAAAATTGTTGCCCCAGGATTTAGACTAGGCTGGGTGGTGGCTCCTAAAGATGTGTTGGAGAATCTTGTAACCGCTAAGCAAGGTGCTGATCTTCATTCTAATTACGTAGGGCAAAGAATAATATACCAGTTCTTGAAAGAGAACGACCTAGACAAACATATAATAAACATAAAAACGAGGTATGGCAGCCAAAAAAATGCCATGATAAAAAGTATCAAAAAATATTTCCCCAAAAACGTAGAGTATACAGATCCACAAGGTGGAATGTTTCTATGGATAACTTTACCAAACAACATTTCCGCTCTTGAGTTGTTTGACAAAGCTATAGAAAAAAAGGTAGCCTTCGTTCCTGGAGACCCTTTTTACATCAATAAGAACAATGTAAACACCTTGAGGCTAAATTATTCCTGTGCTAATGAAAAGAACATCGAAGAGGGTATAAAAAGGTTAACCTCTGCAATACAAGAGTTAGTTATTTAAATGTTCATCAAACTTTTTAGGCAAAAACGCATCTCTTAATCCAATAAGGAAAATAATTATACCAAATATAATGCCTAAATTTAAGCTTCTCAAAGATGCGATGATGTATCCCAGAGAAAAACCATTTAACAACCAAGATAAGATAATCAATAATTTTTTGTTAAAAGCCGTATAAAGAACAGCGAAAAAGGCAGACACGTTAATCAATAGATAAAAATAAGACGGATTAAAATTATTTAAATACCCAAAAAAAGAAAATAAAATCCCTACTAATAAAATAAAGTTACCCAATTTGCTGTACATATTTTTTCTCCAGGAAATGTAAAGTATAATACCTAAGATTACTAGTGAAAAAATCCAATATAACATATCAACCAGAAAAAAACCAATTATAGAGTTTATGAATACCGAAATTAATGTAAAAGCCATTTTTCCACCCCTTTATTAAATAAACTCGTTCTATTTTACTTAAACAAAGTAACCAAAAAATTACCCCTTCCTAAATAATTAAGGAAGGGGTATATTTTGTTATTTCTTATCAGGGATAGATTCCTCTTAACTTTGTAGCGTTTGCCACACGTTCGATGGCTCTCACATAAGCAGCAGTTCGCATATCAACTTCATACTTTTCCATCGTTTGAGCAACATCACAAAATGCATTCTTCATCTTTTTATGAAGGGCCTTTCTGATATCTTCAAGTTCCCAAAAATTCCACTGAAGCCCTTGCACCCACTCAAAGTACGAAACTGTTACTCCACCAGCATTTGCCAAGAAATCCGGTACTATGAAGACATTTTTAGACAATAATATCTCGTCGGCTTCTGGAGTTAATGGCCCGTTAGCTCCTTCAACAATGAGTTTTGCTCTTATTTCATCTGCATTATCTTCATTCACTGCATTTTCTAAAGCACAAGGGGCAAAAACATCGACATCTAGCTTCAATAATTCTTCGTTCGTTATCTCTTTATAACCTTCTTCGTTAACATCCAATAACAATGCTTTTCTACCTCTAGTTCTATCCATTAACTTACGAATCTCTTCTGAGGTGAAACCGGACTCTTTATAAAAACCACCACTATAATCAGATATTGCGACTAGCTTAAATTTAGTTTCTTCTGTAAGGGTCAAAGCTAAGTAAGAACCTACGTTACCGAAACCTTGAATAGCAACGGTTATTTCTTCATCTTTTTTATTTAGCTTTCCTTTATCTCTCAAATACTTTACAGCTTCCTCAATACATATATTTACTCCTCTTCCCGTTGCCTCTGTTCTTCCTTCAGAACCTCCAATCTCTAAAGGCTTTCCTGTGACTATACCTAAAGTAGTATGTCCGATATTCATCGAATATGTATCCATCCACCAACTCATTATTTGGCCATCAGTGTTTACATCTGGGGCGGGAATATCTTTTTCTTCACCTATTATGATTTGAATTTCAGAGAAAAATCTTCGTGATAATCTCTCTAATTCAGAATCTGAAAGTTTAAACGGATCCACGGTAACGCCGCCTTTAGCCCCACCATAGGGTATATCCACCACTGCAGACTTCCAAGTCATCCAAAAGGCTAAGGCTTTAACTTCATCTAATGTAACATTTGGATGGTACCTAATTCCACCTTTTGCTGGACCCCTCGAAACATTGTGTTGTACCCTATAACCTGTAAAAACTTTGATTGACCCATCATCCATGCGTACTGGGAAATTAACAGTAAGTTCTCTTTTTGGTTTGATCAATACTTCTCTTAAATTTCTATCTAATTCCATGATTCTAGCGGCTCTGTCAAATTGCTTAACTGCGTTATCGAATAAGCTTACTTTCTTTGTTTCCTCCATCTTTGGAATCCTCCTTTTTCTAATTGTTTCTCTCTTTCTATTAAAATATAAAACTCACTTTTATTGTACATAAATATTTTATCCCTTTTTTCTCATAGTTTCAAATCCAAAGAAATCTATTCTTAGGCGATTAGAAGAAATTATATGAATTTAGGAACAATTATCGACATTTTTGTCAACTATGAAAAAAATTTCAAGAAATATTTTTCATAGAATCGCCCTAACAATTTATGGTATAATAAAATGAACAATTTATTATGGGAGAGAGTCAAAATGACAGAGGAAAAATTCATTGAAGATCTTAAAAAAAATGATTCCGATGCGTTTAAAAAATTATACGAAGAGTATGCGCCAAAAATTTATGGGGTTTTAAAAAATTACGTTAACCATGATGAAATAGAAGATGCACTTCAAGAGGTGTTTATAAGAATTATTAAAGGGATAAATGGATTTAAAGGCCTTTCCAAATTGTCTACTTGGATTTACAGAATAGCTGTCAATGTGGGAAAAAATTATTCTCGCAAATATCAACGAAGCAAAGAAACTTCTGTGGATTTTGAAGATGAAACCGATCAAAATCCTAATATACAAGCAATCTCCAATACAAATGTAAAAAATGAAGTACTAGAAGAGCTTGATTACCAAATGATTTTAAATATAATGGAAAAACTAGACAAGGAAGAAAGACTACTGATTAAGTTAAGAGATATCGATGGTATGAGTTACAATGAAATTGCTGAGATAATGGAAATCCCTTTAGGGACTGTAAAAAGTAAGCTGCATTATGCGAGAAAAAAATTGCGACAATTCATAGAGGAGGCCAACTTAGTATGAACGAAAAAGAAGAAGAATTGTTGAACGATTTTTTTGAGGGGAAAATCAAGGAAGATGAGTTAAATGATAACTGTAAGAAAATAATCAATCTATACAAGAACATAATTAAGACATATTTTTCCTGCGAAAAATCTGTTATCAACAACGTTAAAAATAAACTTAATATAGGATAAGTCTTTATGAAAGGGTTGAAAAAATGATCAGAGTAAAAGTTCCAGCAACAACTGCTAACATAGGACCGGGATTTGACAGTTTAGGAATAGCTTTACGATTGTACAATATCATAGAAGTCGAAGAAACTAATGGTGGCCTTGAAATTCACGCTCCCGTAGAAGATCTAGCTCACGTCGAAACTAACGAACATAATTTGGTTTATCAGGCAATGAAACGATTGTTTGATACAGTAGATTTCCACCCAAAAGGTCTTCGCATAAATCTTATTAATAATATACCTATTGCAAGAGGTTTAGGAAGCAGTGCGGCGTGTATAGCTGGGGGTCTGGCAGCTGCCAATGAACTTCTTAATAGTCCTTTAAAGAAAGAAGAAATAATATATTTAGCAGCTACGATGGATGGACATACCGATAATATTTTACCTGCATTAGTTGGAGGATTAACGGTAGGGTGCTTGTTGGAAAAAGAAGTTAAATATGTAAAAATGGATTTACCAACTCATTTGAAGTTATTAGCAGTTATCCCTGATTTACATTTTTCTACGAAAAAAGCTCGTTCACTTTTACCAAAAAGTGTTCCCCTTGAAGACGCAGTGTTTAATATAAGTAGAGTTGGCCTTCTAGTGGCTTCACTTGTAACGTCAAATTTTGAAAACTTATCAGAAGCTACAAAAGATATGATCCATCAACCCTATCGTAAAGACTTTATCCCCCACTGGGAAGAAATAACGTTTAAATTGATGAAAATAGGTGCAAAAGGTTATTTCTTGAGTGGTTCTGGACCTACAATCATGGCAATTTTAGATAGAGATTATAAATATATTGAAAATGAGATCGTCCAATTTCTTTCTCACTTTGACCAAAGCTACACGGTAACTGTTTTTGACATATGTCATCAAGGATTGGAGGTATTAAACGATGAGAGAAGTAATGGATGTTATCGATAAAGATGATAATTACGTATATTTGAGAACCACAAGGACACAAGAATGCGAAAGCTGTGCAATGAAAGGTGGTTGTACGCTATTAGGTGGTTCAAACGAGTTGAAGTTAAAAGCTAAAAAAGCAGAAAAAGTCGATGTAAAAAAAGGAGATAAAGTAATTGTAGAAATGCCTGAAGTTCCAGTAGTGAAACTTTCATTTCTAGCGTATGGAATTCCTTTAATCGTTTTCTTGTCTATAGTTTCCATACTTTATACGTTGAATTTTTCTGATATCATCTCTTTTTTTGCTGGTATTTTAGGGATGGGAATTACTTATTTTTTAATTCATCAGTATGACAGTAAAAAATTAAAAGACAGATATCTCCCCGTCATATTACAAAAGTTGGAGAAAAAATTAGATCTACAATTGAACAAAAAAGGGGAAATTTAAGGTTTTAAAAAGCTTGGGTAAAAACCCAAGCTTTTAAATTTTAAACTGACCAGGGAAATGGCATGATACATAATGACCTGGTTTAATTTCATTTAGGGATGGTTCTTCTTTGCTACAAATATCCTTGGCAATCGGGCAACGAGGATGAAACCTACAACCTGAAGGGGGATTAAGAGGGCTGGGTACATCACCTTGTAAAACCACTCTTTTCTTTTTAACTTCCGGATCTGGAATGGGAATAGCAGACATCAAGGAAACCGTATAAGGATGCAACGGCTCATCAAAAAGATCTTTCTTCGAGGTTAATTCAGCTATCTTTCCGAGATACATAACCGCTATTCTATCGCTTATGTGTTTCACAACGGCCAAATCATGAGCTATAAAAACATAGGTTAAGCCATAATCGTTTTTCAAGTCAACCATTAAATTTATGATCTGAGATTGAATGGAAACATCTAAAGCGGAAACAGCTTCATCAGAAATGATTAATTTTGGGTCCAATGCTAAAGCACGTGCTATCCCTATTCTTTGTCTTTGCCCACCAGAAAATTGGTGTGGATATCTATATACATAATCTTTGGATAACCCTACTGTTTCCATTAAATTGGCAACTTTATCCCTTATTTCAGAAGATGTACCCATTTTATTCACTTTCATACCCTCGCCTATGATATCCAGTACTCTCATTCTTGGATTTAACGAAGAATATGGGTCTTGAAAGATGACTTGGGCATTCTTTCTAAAGTATCTTCTCTTTTCGTTTAAATTAGCCGATAAATCTTTCTTTATTTCTCTTACTCCATTTTGAAAATATAATTGTGCGTATTTTTTATCTATTTCATTATCCAAATTCTTAATAACTTCTTCTTCCGAACCTAATTCTTTTTTCATTTTCTCGAATCTGTCTGCATAAATCTTTTTAACATACTTATTAATGGTGGTATTTTTCATAAACCAAGGTGTAGTGTCTTGTTCTTCCATTATAATTCGTCCATATGTTGGTTCGTATAATCTTAGGATGGTCATTCCCGTTGTACTTTTACCACAACCAGATTCTCCAACAAGCCCCAAAGTTTCTCCTTCTTTTATTTCAAAGCTAATATCGTCTACAGCTAATACGTTAGCAACAGTCCTTTTGAATACACCTGCTCTAACTGGAAAATATTTTTTTAAATTTTCAACTTTTAGAATTACTTTGTCACTATTTGGCACTATACTTCACCTTCTTTAACTTTGTTCATATTTTCTAATAATTTGTCTATGTGCCAACAACGGGAAAAATGGCGATCTTCTATTTCTTCCAAGTTTGGATCTTCATCTACACATTTTTGGTCAGCAAAGAAACACCTATTTGAAAATTTACAACCCTTTGGAAAGTTCAAGGGGTTTGGGACAACTCCAGGAATTGAAAGTAATCTTTCTTCGTCTTTATCTATTCTGGGGATAGAATTCATCAACCCCCATGTATATGGATGACGTGGCCTTTTAAAGATTGTTTTAATTTCACCACTTTCAACCACTTCTCCCCCATACATAACTAACGCCCTATCAGCCATCTCGGCAATTACTCCAAGATCATGTGTAATAAAGATTATTGCCATCTTAAACTCATTTTGTAAATCCTTCATGAGTTCCAATATCTGTGCTTGAATGGTAACATCCAGTGCAGTAGTTGGCTCATCTGCTATAAGGATGGAAGGGTTGCAAGCTAAAGCCATAGCGATCATGGCTCTCTGTCTCATTCCCCCGGACAATTCATGAGGATATTGGTCGATTCGCCTTTCTGGTTCAGGAATACCGACTTTTTTTAATAAATCGATCGCTCTTTTTTTGCCTTCTTTTTCGCTCATATTAAGATGTAATTCAAGAGATTCCATGATTTGCTCCCCAATAGTATAAACTGGGTTTAAAGCGGTCATAGGTTCTTGGAAGATCATGGAGATCTCTTTACCTCGTATCTTTCTGAGATGATTGTACGATAAAGACAGAACATCCATATCTTTGTACTGTATTTCCCCTTCAGCGATCCATCCGTTTTCGTCTAGTAGCCTAATGGTACTCAATGCGGTAACAGTTTTACCTGAACCAGATTCTCCAACTATCGCCAAGGTTTCACCCGGATAAAGCTCAAAACTGGCACCATTGACTGCCTTTATTATACCGTCCTCTGTCTTAAAGTGAACATGCAAATTATCAACACGAAGTATAGGTTCGCTATTGTTATCTTTCAAAAAGCTTCCTCCTCTCACTTTATCGTCTCATTCTTGGATCGAAAACGTCTCTTAAGGCATCCCCCAGTAAATTCCAACCCATGACAAAAAGAATCATAGCTACACCAGGATATAAGATTGTGAACCAGTACTGGCCTGGGCTTGTACCTCCAATGATCCAGTCTCTTGAATACGATAATATTGATCCCCAATCAGCGTATCCTTGTGGAGCACCTAAGCCCAAGAAACTCAAAGCTGCTGCAGTGATAACCATCGATCCGATCCTCATTGTAGCGTTTATCAAAACTGGAAATATCGTATTTGGTAAGATATGTTTGACTATAATTGCCGCATCCCTTACCCCAAGGGCTTTTGCAGCCATAACGTACTGTTCGTTTTTGGCTTGGAGTATGTTCCCTCTGATCAATCTTGCTGTTACCATCCAACCAAAAACTATCAAAGCAATCATCATATTTCTAACTCCAAGCCCTAAAATAGTTGTTAAAACCATAGCGGCAAGCATAAAAGGTATTGACATAAAGATATCCGTGATTCTCATTAAAACTTCTTCGAGCCAACCCCCAAAATAGGCAGCCACAGAACCTATAAAAAGTCCGACAGCGGTTGATATTAAAACAACTACCAAGCCTATCTGAAAAGCGGTTCTACTTCCCCATACAACACCATAAAAGATATCCTTTTGATTTACTACCCCAAAAGGATGTTCGGGAGATGGTGGTATAGGTTCTAATGTTGAAACCACGTTGGGAATCAAGAAGGGATCGAATTCAATTGAGTTGAGAAAATCTTTGTTTAATGTTTCATAAACTTTTAAGGATTCATTTTTTAAATTTTGCCCTTCGAGTGATTGCAAACCGTTGATCATTTCAGAAAGTTCTATAGACCTTTCATACCTTTCTACTACATTTTCATATTCTTTCCTCAATCTTCTGATTACACCGTTAGTATCTTCATCAAAATCATCGTAGTATGACATACTTAGAACATACATATCAACTAATCCTTTAATTTCAGATTTTAACACTTCTTTTTCAATTTCCCCATCTTCAAACTTTTTAACGCTTTCCATCAAATTTGTCATATCTTGATAATCCATTTCAGCAAAAAAATATGTATCTTCCCAATAGTTTTGAAACTCTTGAATAATAGAATCTTTATTTTCTGTTGGATCAGCATTTATTAATTCAAGGGCTCTTTTCAAGTTTCTTTCGCTTGGTAAATGAGGAGGTGCTATTACTGGTGCAAATATAGCTATAATTATGAAAAATACTAATATAGAAAAACCAATGATAGCAGAAGGATTAGTAAAAAAACGTTTCAAAGCCCTTTTTGTTTCTTCATTCACAATTTTCACCTCACCCTAACCTGATTCTTGGATCGATAAAAGCGTAAGATACATCGATTATAAGATTTCCTACAATAAGAATAAAAGAAGTAAATAATAAAACACCCATTATAGAAGCATAATCAAGTGTTTGAGCAGCTGTTGCAGCAAAGGATCCTAAACCCGTTCTAACAAAGACCATCTCTACTATAACAACTCCAGCCAACAAACCAATAACCATTTGACCTGCGGTTGTTACAACAGGGATTAGAGCATTTCTTCTGGCATGTTTGTTTATAACTATTTTTTCTGGCAACCCTTTTGATCTTGCTGTTCTTATGTAATCTTTTCTAAGGACTTCCAACATCGAAGATCGGGTGATCCTCAATAGATTAGCCCACCATAACCAAGATATAGCAATAATGGGTCCTAAAATATGTCTTAAAGCATCCCAAAATACATCGATCCTTCCATTGAGTAATGCATCTATAGTCAAAAGATTCGTGTAGTTATTAAAAGCGGCGCTTTTTACTACTTCATCTGCCCATAAGCTCAGGTTACCCGGTGGAAACCATCCCAAGCCAATATAAAATATCAATAAGACTAAGATTGCCCAGACAAAATCTGGTAAGGACCAACCAATTAAAGCGAATATTCTAATAGTTTGATCTATGAATGAATTATGATGAACTGCAGCGGTAACCCCGAACCAAATACCAACTCCTATTATAGGGAAAAGAGCATAAAGTGCTAATTCTACTGTATAAGGAAATCTATGTAATAAAGCGTCAAGAACTGGTTCTTTCCCTACTACAGACCATCCAAGATCACCTTTGAGCAAATTCCCTATCCATTTGCCATATCTAACTGGCAAGGGATCAGTCAAACCATACTGCTCCATTAAAATGATTTTATCCTGATCGGATAATTTAGCATAAGTATTTGGATCAACATAAGTAGATAAAAGTTTCAAAGGTCCGAGTAATTGCTGCATAGAAAAAACTATTAACGTCACACCCAACATAATCAAAGGTAGTAATAACAACCTTCTGATAATGTATGTTGTCAAAAGAAAACACCTCCGCTCGATTAAATATACTTAATAAGTAATCACTTAAAAAGAGAGGGGATGTCCCCTCTCTCTACATTCTACTACAAAGAACTTTCTTTTTACAATATCTTAACAGAATTACTACTCTACTTTAGTGTAGTCATAATAATAATCACCAGGCCAAATTGGATTATCTATCCATCCTTTTAACCAAGAGCGATGAACCCTCAACCCTTGAGGTTGATAAAGAGGTAAAACAAGTGCGTAATCAATGACAAAATCTTGAATATCTATATACATTTGTTCTCTTTTAGCAGGGTCAGCTTCAACAGCAGCATCTTCTATCATTTTGTTCAGTGATTTCCCACCAAATTCTGGCCTTGGCAAGCTTGCAAATTCCGCAAAATTATCTCCGTAGTACCCTCCGTAATCACCTTCACTATGATAATAGGTGAAAATAAAGTTATGTGGATCAGGAAAATCTGCTACCCAACCTATGATGTAAACTGGAAGCATCATATTTTCTCTTTCATCTAAGTAAGTTGGCCATTGAACCCCTCTAACTTCAACTTGGAATCTAGGATTTATCTTTGCCAAATTATCCCTCAATATTTCTGCGGATACTCTTCTTGCATCGTTACCTGTATTGTACAGAATAGACATTTTGAAACCAGTTTGCCATAATCTCCCTCTATAAGCACGTTTGAAGTAATTTTCAGCCTTTTGGAGGTCCAATTCATATGTTGGAAGATTTTCATCGAATCCTAAAAATCCAGTTGGCAAAGCGGTAGGAACTTTTTCACCCAAACCGTTCAAAACTTCATTTATCATACCATCATAATCAAAGGCATATGCAAAACCTAATCTAACATTATGATCCTCAAAGAAATTAGGTGGTATGCCGTTTCCATCCAATTGACCAGAACCAATGTATGGGGACTCGGGATCAACTTGCCAGTTGAACCCTAAAGATGTGATTGAAACCTCAGGTGTACCAGGGATAACAGTTAAACCATCCATAGAAAGCACAACATCCAAATATTGAGCAGGAACATAAGCTATGTCTGCATCGCCTGTTTCAAGCATGGCCCTTCTCGTTGACCACTCATCTATACCTTGAATGATCACTCTTCTTATTGGGGCAGGACCTCTCCAGTAATCGTCGAATCGTTCGAGCGTTACCCTTTGTTGAGCATGATCCCAACCAACCAATTTATACGGACCTGTTCCCATAGCATGGTCAAAGTATGGCGACTGCTCTTTTGTCCATCCGTGATACTTCCACCAACCTTCGGCATTTCCATCCCATATGCCTATTTCTACAGAATATTCTTTATCTAATATTGCACCCCAACCACTTCCAGAAGCAATTACATTCAAAAATGGGGCGAAAGGCCTTGCCAAATGAACATGAACTTCGTTACCTTGAACTTCTACTGCTGGATCTATTACGTCATAATAGAAATTAACTAATGCTTCTTCGTATTCAGGAGATGTTGGATTCATATTACTATCAAATATATTATCCCATGAAGCACCTACATAATCTTCTACCAACGTTCTAATACTGAAGACACCAAACATAGGATCTAAGTACATCCATACTGGTCCTCCAGGAGGGTTGTACAATAGTGCTCTTTCGAAAGTGTATTCGACATCTTCAGCTGTTAAATCGTTACCGTTGTGGAATTTCACACCTTCTCTTATTGGGAAGACATATGTTGTTCCACCATCTCTCAAATAACCATTTTCAACTGAAGGTACAACCGTTGAAAGCATAGGGACAAACTCAGACAAGCTCTCACCATCGTATGCTATCAAGTTGTCATAGACGTTGAAAATAACTTCACCACTGGAAGTGTCGTAAGCATGGTGTGGATCCAAGGTGTCTGGCTCACTTAGTGTTGCATCGAAGATCATATCAGGGTTTTTAACCTGAGTAAAGGCAAAAACACCCAGTAAAGTAACCATAAGAATAATAAAAAACTTTTTCATACCTCTACCTCCTTTGCAGATTTATTAGAATTTGTACACTCTAACAATACTTCCCCAAACAATTTCCTTTTATATTTTATCACATTTCATCTTAATACACAAGTAATAAATTTTAATTTATAGAAATGCTTTTTATTTTGAAAGTTTAAAGTAAATCATCTGATTAATAGTATTCCATAAAATAAGATTTATATCAAGTCCGATTAGGGTCTGTTTGAAAGAATTATAAACGATTAAGACCAATTAAAAGCAAATATTACCAGAATAATTAAAATATGAAATTTTTTTCAATAACCTTGACAACTTAAATTTCATGTATTTCGATTATTTCCATAATAGTTTCAAAATCATCTCTATCTATAGCTTTATCGAGATATTCTGCTTCGCCAATTTGATTATCGTAAGGATCCAACCTTAAGAAATGCTTGGAACGTAAGGTCTGAGATAAGAATATATCACGCTTTGGGTTATGTAATCATAGATCTTTCTAGCCTTTTTTAACTGATTCTTTTCGTCTTTTACTATCTCTCTTGCCAAGTCTTTTAATAAAGGGGTAAAAACAATCTGAGGCGGCCATTCGGATGTGTGGAAATTGGGCTGCAACTAAACTCGCTCCCGCAGTTAAAGTATCGTGTATATTCCACCCTTGATTGGCATCTATTTTCAATCTTACGTTATCTCCTGCATTTTTTCTTATGAGCCTGATAGCTTCGACGTCGTTTTTAAGATCAATACCGGTTTTGATTTTTAATATGTTAAACCCTCTATCGACACTTTCTTTTGCTTCATTTGCCATTTCTTGTGGCGTACCAATCCCAATACTCCGTTGCTCCTCGCGAAATAACAAAAGGTTTTTTGAGTTTAATTTTGATTTTTTCAGATCTTAAATCTGTTATTTTCATTTTTCTGTCCTCCATAAGATTTTTTAAATAGTACGACCCTTTGCCATAACCTTTTTTATTTCCAGATTACTTTTATCTAAGAACACTATATCGGCATCAAAGTTTTCTTTTATTTGCCCTTTGTTTTCTAATTTAAGAAAATTTGCAGGATTCACGGTTATCACCTTTAAAGCTTCTTCTAAAGGGACATCTTCTTGTATTACACAATCCTTAACCTCTTCAAAGAGTGTAGCTACATCTGCAACTGCCAAACCTAAATAATTTCCTTTGTCATCGAATTGTGGTAAACTCCCCTGCCCATCGGATGAGAAAGATATATTGTCAATATTTGCTCCATCATCCAGCAAAAGTTTTAAGGCTTTAGATGGTTTTGATGGATCGTCTTTGTCTTTCTTTTTTGATGAACTAGTTGTGAAATCTATCCTTCCGCCCAGTTCTATAAAATCTTTACATGTTTTAAGAGCTTTTTCTCCCTTGTTCATGTGAGTTGGAAGGAACTGTGTGATTGGTAATTCTGAATTTTCAACAACATCTATCAATATCTGAATTAATTTTTCCCCTCTCCCAACATGGATATTTACAATGCCCGCCTTTTTTGATAAAATTCCACCCACTCGAGCCTCTGAAGTCAATCTTATCAACTCTTCTAAAGTTGGTTGGGAACCTCTATGGTCTGAAATTGCCACCTCTCCAACACCTATTATTTCTTCAATGAAAACTAAATCGTCTATGATTCTGCCGCTAAAAGTTTTTATAGGTAGATGATAAGAACCTGTATACGCATAGCAGCTTACTCCTTCTTGTTTTAATGCTTTTGCTTTTGCGATTAAGTTTTGCATATTACGAGTTGCGTTGTCCGTTCCCAAAACACCTACTAAGGTAGTAATTCCAGAACTTACTATCTTGGAAATAGATATCTCTGGCGTCCTTGTGGTGTATCCCCCTTCTCCTCCTCCCCCTATTATATGAACGTGCGAGTCTATAAAACCTGGAACTACAAGATAATCTTCCGCGTCGATAATCTCAACTTTAAGATTAGAATTTAATTCTATCGAATCGACTAATTCTAAGATTTTTTCTCCACCAATTAATATATCTTTTTTCCCTAAAGGTTTCGGTGAGTAAACCGTTGCATTCTTTATGAGGGTAAGCAAAATTTTTCATCTCCTATACAAATTTATTAACTTTTGTACATACTATCAATACTTTCGGTTCTCTTCCAAAAAGTATGGGTAGAAAAAGCGAAATATGAACATAAGACTAAAACAACTCCATGACGGTGTCGTGTTGACTAAAAAGTCTAATATAACCCAAAATAGGTTATGGAAATTGTTAGAATTCTACATTTCAAAAGATAGGACCTCTAAATTCCAAAAGCCTTGACTATTTCCACCAACTCTTCTCTCTCTTCCCCTTCAAAAACATAAAAAGAAACAGCAGAAGGCTTTCTTTTCAACGTGTATTTTTTCACGAATGGATCAATCTCTTTTGGTACTTTCGGTGTGAATTCTTTGGGTATATTCTTTACCTTTAAATCATAGTACCTACCGTAATTCATTACGAACTTTTCTATCGTCTTTTTTTGTCTTGTATCAAGGCCAATGTAATTTTCCATGAACTCTTTTAAGTTCTTTTTATTTAAGTCTTTTATAAACCTTTTTACAGCATCTTTCCTTCCCAAATAAAAAGGATGTTCGTTGAAGGTTATATTTTTGTTTGTGTAGATTTTTGGTTTTTGAACGTTTGTTAGTAAAGAATCAAAATCTTTCCTTTGATTTCTTTCAAAGATAGAGTTTATTAACTCTTTCTTGTAGTAATCACATCTTTCCTCAATTAAACTGTCATCTTGTATCTCTTTAATTATCTTTTTTAGATTGATCTCTTCTTTGTAGTAATGAACGAGGTAAGATGTAAAGAGTTCTGATACTTGTCTTTCTTTTGGAAGGTTTTTAAACTTTTCAAGGTTTACCTCAAACTTCTTATCTATATCCTTCTTTTTCAATTCTTTGATTATACATATAGGTGTGGATGTATCTATTTCAAACTCAAGAGCATCTAATATGTTTCTCAAGGTATTTGGTTGAATGTGCTTTGTCTTTGCAGATAAAAACTCTTTCAACGTTCTTTCAGAAACGTTCATTGAGTCTATGGGTATCTTTTCTTTTCCTAGCTCTTTCCTTATGAAATCTCTCAGTTTTGGTGTACTTCTGTGTTGGTTGTTATCCAAATTGAATACAAAGTACTTTAATTGGTTAATGATATCTTTAAAAGTATTCTTTATCGATTCACCTTCCACTTTATTTAGTTGAGATAAACACTTTGAAAAGATAAAGGCAGATTCATAAACCAAAGGATCGTTGTTATTCTTCTGTACTTGAAACATAGTATCGAGGGAATTGAAAACTTTAAAGTTATTATCATCGAAATAGTAACCAAGGTAGAATCCCAATGGAAAAGTAAAAGCTAAAGCCTTTTCTTTGTTTGCATCTTTCAACCACCAAGATATATTATTTAAAGCTTGCACCATACCAGAAGGATGTGGAATGGTTTTTAAAACCTTAAATGCTTCAACGTTCAAACAAACTGCTTCTTCGTATCTTTCTTCGTTCTTTTTCCCTCTTGCTTTTGATAGTAATATGAAACCTTTGGTGGCAGGAGCATTTTCATAACTTTCACTCCAAACTCTAATAGTTTGCAAATCTTTTTCTTCAAAATTTAATTCACGAACATTCTTTAAATTCTCAACAACTATTCCTCTTAAATACTTAGGAAATTTTTCGAATTCTTCCTTCAATTGATTGAATACTTCTTTAATTTCTTCATTTCTAGAAAGATTGACCAAAATACCTATCTTTTCAACTAAAATTAGACAATACAAACCACCTTTTTTCAACTCCTGTAACTCTTCATCTATTATCTCAAGGGCTTCATCGTATTTAACATCCCATTTTAATTTCAAAACGTTTATGTAATTGACGATGTGTTTATTTTTATCTGATCTATCACTTTCTAAGTAATGAACAACATAATTCAAAATTGGTCTTATGAACTGTCCTTTATTCACAATTTTATCCAGTAGTTTAATGTTCATTTCTCAACCCCTTTTTCTTTACCCAATAGCAACAAAAATATAAAATAAAATTTACTTCAAAAACCCCTTCCTTTAGAATGTTAAGAACTCTTGAAGCTTCTATATTTTATTCTAAATTTTATTATATCATAACCCTCTTATAATACCCAAAAGAAAGACAAATGCATTATATCCGATAAGAATCATCGTAAATAATTTTAACATAAGTTTTTTTTGAGTAATCTCCGTAATACTTTATCAATACATATTTGAAACCAATTAAAAAAACACTTGAAAATCATATGGAAAAGGGTATGATTAAAATGAGGGATTGGATTATTTGAGATATTAATTTTAAATTAAAAGAATAGTACCCATTTCAGAAGTAGGTCAAAGCAACTCTTAACGAAAGGCAAAGTAAATTAAGGGGAAAAACAAGAACTAAAACATTGAGTAATTATCCAAAATGCTTTTTGAAAAGTAATTTGAATTAAAGAATTTTTATGAAAAACAATCATAAAATAGGACAGTAATCCATATTTGACAAGGAGCTTAAACGAGTTTGAACCACCTAAAAATATATGTTAAAATTATAATAATTATTTTCTTGTAGATTGTGGATTGGGCTGCGGGGCAAAAGGGCGCTAAATATAAAATAAAGATACTATAACAAGATTAAAACAGGAGGAAATTCCATGACAAATGAGCAAAAAAGAAACTTTTTGCTATATTCTGCAGGTAGGCTTGTATCTTTAATAGGAACTGGCATACAACTGATTGCTTTACCGCTTTATATTCTTGATCTTACAGGTTCTGGGACGCTTATGGGTACATTTAGCCTTTTAAGCATGCTTCCAGGATTAATTTTTTCACCGATAGCAGGGGTTTTAGGAGATCGAAGAAATCGAAAGAAAATTATGGTGAATTTGGATTATTTACGAGGTATAATTATACTTTTTATGGCATATTCAGCCTATCAAGGTTGGATGAGCATCACCTTTATCTTCACTGCCCAAGTATTTATTTCTATATTAGACAGTTTTTTTGGAGGTTCAACCAATGCGATGCTTCCAGACTTGGTACCTATTGATTTCCTCACAAAAGCTAATTCGATAAATTCTTCAATAAATAGTATTTCTAATATTATAGGACCAATCCTTGGAGGAATCATATATGGATTTGGTGGAATAAAAGTTGTGTTTCTTATAAATGGAATTTCTTTCGTTGTTTCTGCTATAAGCGAAATGTTTATTACTTACGTACCACATTTTGAAAGTAAGCAAAAAATATCTTTTAAATCTATGTTTTCAGACATCAAAGAAGGCTTAATTTTTATAAGAGGAAGAAAGGGTTTGAAAGAACTGCTTTTATTTGCATTGGTTGTCAATTTTTTATTGGCACCGATTCTTACTATTGTGCTCCCTTATGTATTAAGGCAAGAAATTGGATTTACGAGCGAACAGTATGGAATCACCCAATCTTCTTTTACCGTGGGGATACTAATTGGCAGTATTTTAATTGGTACTATTTTTTCTAAGAATAATCCGAAAAAATCGGTGACACTCGGTTTAACAGTAGAGGCAATTATTTTATTCATCATTTCAGGTTTATTTTTTCCTACCATCGTTACCAGATTCGGAGGTGCATCATGGACCTTCTTAATAATTTTGTACATAAATCTTATGATAATAGGCGTGAGCAATGCCTTTATAAATATACCTATTGATACCAACATGCAAAAAATGACACCAACCAACGTAAGATCTCGTGTTTTTACGGTTGTGGAGTTGGTTGCTCGAGGAGCTATACCTGTTGGTGCGCAGATATATGGTATTCTTTTAGATTTAATGAGGGGATATCAAATTACACTGTTTGCAAGCATAGTATCAGTTATTGTAATTATCCTATTTTTAAGAATTGCACCAGAAGAAACGTTTAATCCCAAACCTTTTACTGAAGAAGTGTGAAAGTCGATTCTTGATAAAATCATTTTTTCAATTGTGATTTAATGCTTTTATGGAATACAGCGTGAACCCTTGACTATTCCATCAACCATATTTGACAAGGAGCCCTCTTTTATTGACATAGTTAAAAAAATATGTTATACTTTATACGATTAGAAAAAGGGTGCGTAGCTCAGTGGGAGAGCGCTTCCTTGACGCGGAAGAGGCCGTAGGTTCAATCCCTACCGCACCCACCATTCTTATTCAATTTTAACTTTTCTCATATATATTGCTAAAAAAGCAGGATGAAGTTCATCCTGCTATTATTTTTTATTATTTGTGATTTCAAAAATTTTATTTCTATACTTCTCATTAATACATATGTACTCATTATCTTTAAAAATTAATTTTTCTTTATCGTTCGGGGCGTTTCTGATTATAGCGCTTACCAGGGCGGAAACCGATTTTTTGTTTTTAAGTTCTAAGGTTGCTTTGATCTCTTCAGACTTCATCTTTCCTTTTTCGATCAATAATTCAAGAAACCTTGTAGTTAGTGGTTTTAAGTTTTTCACAAAACTTTTTAGTTCTTCTTCGTTCCATTCTTTTCTCGATCTTCCGCTTATCAATTGATGCATAATTTCTACTCTCTTTTTTAAATCGTCAGAAAGCAGGTAAAAAAGAATTTCTCCATTTATTTCTGATTCATCCATTAGTTCAATAAGAGAGTCGAAAGTTTCGTTATCTATGGTAGCTTTGTAATTTTCGTCTCCGTATTTTAGGCTTCCTTTTTCGTAAATAATATTGAAAATGGAAAAATAACTTTCTAAAAGTTTTGAATATAAAAAGTCTCTTAAATCATAACTTTCTAGTGTTTTGAGCAATTCGTTTGTTGACTGAAAATCTTCTTTTCTTTTAATTTTGCTAAAAACAAGTTCTTGAAGTTTTTTCTGGTTTTCTTCTTTTAACAGGTCTTCTCTTAAAAATTTTACAAGCATTTCTAATTCGTCTTTGTACATGGCGCCCGCTCCCAACTATCAAATTTTTTAAAGTATTGGTCTATTACATATTTGTGGGATATTTTTTAGCAAAACTAAAATGTATCCCCTTTCCAACCCCACATCGTATTTTTAATATCTAAGAAGTTTACATACACACGATCTTTTGGTATATCCAATTGTTGCTCTAGCAATTGGCAGAGCATCTTAGAGAGAGATTTGGTTTGTGACTCAGGCAAACCTATGCTTCTTAATTCAACAAAAGCAGCCAATTCTGAGCTTCCTTGAAAGTGGATATATGCGGTATCTTCTAAACTAACCATAAAATAGGTTTCAGCTTTACCAAGGGCTTTAGCAACTTCCTTTGTAAGAATGCGTGTCAACTCTTCTTTGTTATCTATCTTTTTATTTGTAGTTACCTTTAAATATGGCATTTTTTAGCCTCCCTCAACTTAAATTATACTCTATTTAGAAACTCTAAAAATGCTTTAGCACCTTAAATATTTTAGCACATCTAATTTAGAAAAATCAATCTTCAATTTGACTTATTGTTATAACTATTATATAATTGGAATATACTGATTAGGAAGGAGTGAGATTAAAATGGAAGAAGCCCCTATTCCGCTCTATTATAAACTTTATCTGGACTTAAAAAGAGAATTAGAGGAAGATTATAAAAAAGGGGATAAGTTGTTAACAGAAAACGAGATATGCGATAAATATGGAGTTTCTCGTTTGACCGTAAGAAGAGCCTTGGAAGAGCTCTCAAAAGAAGGTTTACTAACAAGAAAAAGAGGACAAGGTACTTTTTATACAGGGAAAAAGCAAGAAGAAGAATTAACCAGGCTTACAGGTTTTACTGATGAAGCAGCAAAGCAAGGTCATAAAACAAAATCCATTGTATTGGAAAACAGGCTAATAGAAATTCCTGCTGAGTTAGTTGAAGAGTTCAAAGTTCCAAAGGATGGAAGGGTAGTACTATTAAAAAGAATTAGATTTTTAGATGAAGATCCTTATGCAATCGAAACAGCATACTTAAATCCTAATGCAGATATAAGGGTATTGAACATAATAGAAAGGGATATGTCAAAAGAATCTTTATATAGTATACTAACTAACGAATACGGTATAAGATTCACTCATGCAGTTGAAACTCTTGAGGTAACAACTTTAAACAAAGAACAAGCGAAATATTTATCTCAAAATGAAGGATCTATTGCTGCTTTGAGAACAAGATATACCTATATAGAAGATAAAAAGTGTATTGAATACGTTAAATCAGTTTACAGAGGGGATAAGTATAAATTCAAGATAGTCAGAAAGGCATAAAAACCAATAAAAATAATTCTGAGGAGGTAGTATGTAAGTGCACTATACTTTGGATGAAATAAAAAGGGTACCAAATCTCTTAAATAAATTAAATGAGTTTGATTTTTCTTTTTCAAAAGAGAAAAAATATCTTTTTGTTGGGTGTGGCTCTTCATATAACATTGGATTTATAATGAAAGAAATATTGAACAAAAATGGGTATAAAGCAAAAGTACTTACCGGTGGACATATTATGCTTTTTGATGATATTCCTGACAGTGACGTTGCAATTTTAATAACCAGAACCGGTGAATCAACCGAAACTATCCAGGCCGCAAAAAAATTGAGACAGAAAGGTATGAAAACCATAGGAATAACGTCTTCTAAGAATTCTTCAATTACTCAACAATGTGAAGAAAATATAACTTTAGATTTTGCTGAAGAAAAAAGTGTTGTTATGACCGGTTCTTTTGTTTTTATACTGGCAATGTTGCTAAACGGTATAGTAAAAAATGATTATTATAATTACAGTGAGAAAATCTTAGAAGATTCCGAAAAGATTATTGACCACTTGACTTTAGAAAAGTATGAACATTTTGTGTTTCTTGGATACGATGAAAACTATGGTATTTCAAAAGAAGGCGCTCTAAAACTCCAAGAAATGGCTTTACAATATGTTGAATACCATGAGCCTTTAGAGTACAGACACGGTCCTATATCAAGGCTCACCGAAAAAACTTTAGTTGTCTTAAATTCAAAAGGTACGAAAGAAGAGAAAAAATTGAAAGATGATATAGAAAAGTTGGGGGGAAAGGTCCTAGTAATTTCTTCTAATGAACAAGTGGAAATTCCAGATATGAAAGGATTTGAAGCTCCTCTAAGGCTTATACCCATACAATATTTAGGCTACAAAAAGGCCATACAAATGGGATACAATCCAGATTCACCCAAGAATCTTTCGAAATCTGTCAAATTAGAGGGGTGAGATAAATATGAAATTAGAAAAAGTGTTAATTGTTGATCCTGTAAATGGTGAATATACTGGAGATATCGAAATAAAAGGCAAAAAGATTTCTGAAGTAATAAAAAAAGATTATGATTATGAAGAGTTTAATACCATCATTATGCCTGGTTTTGTAGATCCCCACACTCATGCACAAAAAGGTATAGATACTATGCATGCAACAAAAGAGGATTTCAAAAGTTGGGCAAAAAATAATTTTTCATATGGTGTAACTACTTTTTTGCCATCAACTGTATCAGCCTCTAAAGAACAGATCTTAAAAGTATTGGATAATATAGAAGATGTGAATTATTCAATCGAGGGAATTCATTTGGAAGGTCCTTACATAAACAAAGAAAAAAAAGGAGCACAGAACCCTCAATATATAAGAAATCCTTCTTTGGAGGAACTAAAAGAGATAATTAACGATAAAGTGAAATTAATAACCATGGCACCCGAAGTTAATGGTTTTTATAAAGCAATAAATTATCTTAAAGAAAAAAATATAGTAATATCATTAGGCCATACTTCAGCAAATTTTGATATCTTCAAAAAAGCTTTCGAATCAGGAATCAACAGAATCACTCATTTTTCAAACGCATTAACACCCCTACATCATAGAAACATTGGAGGAACAGGTTCTGGGTTTTATTTTGATTTTAATATAGAAATGATATGTGATGGGATTCATCTCTCTCCTGAGTTTGTGAGGTTGGTATATAAAATAAAAGGAGCAGAAAAAATTATATTGATAACCGACTCTATGGCTGCAGCGGGGTTACCAGACGGTGAATACGAATTGGGTGGCTTACCAGTAACGGTTAAAAACAACGAAGCAAGACTTAGTGATGGAACAATCGCTGGGAGCACCCTACTTTTCAACGAAGGTGTGAAAAATTTTAAAAAATTCACCAATTGTTCTTTACAAGAACTTGCAAAGGTATCCTCGTATAACGCACTTCAAGAACTACATATATACGATAGGGGAAGGATTGAAGTTGGTTATTACGCAAACCTTGTTATTTTAGACAAGGAGCTCAATGTAAAAGAAACCATTTTCGAAGGAGAAAAGGTATTTTAAACATTACGTGCTATAATAAAACATAATAAAAAAATTGGGCTGCGGGGTGAAGGGGCGCTAAAGAGAGTTTTAGAGTTTATTAAGAAAGTGTAAAAAATGGAGGTATCGTTTTTGGAAAACAGAGCAAATAGTTTTGATGTTATCGTTGTAGGAGCAGGCCATGCGGGAATTGAAGCTGCTTTAGCCTCTGCTAAAATGGGAATGAATACTTTAATATTGAATATAAATTTAGATACCTTAGGGTGGGCTCCGTGTAATCCCGCTATAGGAGGGCCCGCAAAAGGTGTTGTTACTAGAGAAATAGACGCTTTAGGAGGAGTACAAGCAAAGGTAACAGATGAAACAATGATCAACATCCGAATGCTCAATACAAGCAAAGGAATTGCTGTAAGGGCTTTAAGAGCTCAAATTGATAAATACGATTACTCACAAAAAATGAAAGAAATCTTAGAAACCACAGAAAATCTAATTTTGAGACATGGAATAGCGAAAAGTATTTTAGTAGAAAACGGTAAAGTGATCGGGTTAGAAACAGAATTAGGAATGAAATACTTTGCTAAAGCTATCATTTTAACTACAGGAACATTTTTGAGAGGCAAAATTTTCGTTGGTAGGAACACCTTTGAAGCTGGAAGAATAGGGGAGCTTCCTGCAAACTCATTGACATATTCTTTAATTAAAGAAGGTTTAGAAGTATCAAGATTTAAAACCGGCACACCTGCCAGGTTAAGAAAAGACTCTATCGATTTTTCTAAGTTTGATATTCAAGAGACAGCAGACGAACCTCTGTCTTTTTCCTATTGGAGTAAACCAAAAGTATTATCGAAGGATTATCCTTGTTATCTGGGTAGAACCAACAGTAAGACCCATGAAGTTATTAGAAGATATATTGCTTTTTCACCTTTGTATGGAGATGTGAAATTAATCCAGACTAAAGGTCCTAGGTATTGCCCTTCAATCGAAGATAAAGTTATGAAATTCAATAAAGATTCCCATCAATTTTTCCTTGAACCAGAATCTAAGCACTCTAAAGAGATCTATTTAAATGGTTTGAGTACCAGCTTGCCTTTTGAAGCACAGATTGAGATTTTGAAAACCATACCTGGTTTAGAAAACGCTATAATTGAAAGGCCCGCGTATGCCGTTGAATACGATTTTGTTAATCCAATTCAATTAAAACACAACCTTGAAACAAAAAAAATAGAGGGATTATTCTTAGCTGGCCAGATTAATGGTACAAGCGGTTATGAAGAAGCCGCGGGTCAAGGGCTTATGGCGGGAATTAATGCTGCTCTAAAAATTAGGGAAGAAGAACCTTTTATTCTTGACAGATCAGAGGCTTATCTTGGTGTTCTTATCGACGACATTATCACAAAAGGTGTAGATGAACCATACAGACTGTTAACTTCTAGAGCTGAATACAGGTTGTTGCTCAGACATGATAATGCTCATTTAAGGTTGTATAAATATGGATATAAATATGGTTTATTGAGTAGAGAACAATACGATCAGCTTAACAGATTAGAATATCTAATAAATCAACAAATTGAGAGGCTGGAACAAATTAAAGTATCACCTAATCAAGTTAACAATATTCTGTTATCAAAAAGCTCTTCAAAGATCACTCAACCTGTTCACATGAGTGAATTACTCAAAAGAAGCGAAATATCTTATGCTGATTTGAAACATTTAGATGAAGAAGCAATCGAGGATAATGAAGTTATAGAACAAATAGACATCCATTTTAAATATAACGGATATTTTAAAAGAATGCAAGAAGAGATCTATAAAATGAAAGAGCTTGAAAAAGAAAAGATTCCGAAAGATATAAATTTTGACGAAATCAATAATTTAGCCTACGAAGCGAAAGAAAAATTAAAAAATATTCGTCCAGAAACTTTTGGGCAACTTCTCAGAATACCTGGCATAAATCCAGCAGATGCCATAAACTTAAAAATTTATTTGAAACAAAAAGACAAAATAAGGTAGTTTAAATGAAAACCGCCCCAATAGGACCAGGGGCGGTTTAAAAATTTATTTTATATTATATTTTAAAATAAAGACATCTTTCTGAGCATCGGCACCTAGATCTGCTGATTCAGAATAGCCAGAAACATAAAGGTTCCCGTTATTATCAATATCAAGGGCATAAGCAACATCTTCTCCATACCCACCAAGAGATTTTTCACTCAGCAAATTACCGTTATTATCGTATTCAAGTAAAGCAAAATCTTTGTCACCATTCAGTGTTGTAATATAACCTGCAACGTATATATTCCCATTTGGACCGACGGCAACTGAATAACCGTGATCACTTTCAACATCTCCATAAAAACTTTCCCACAAAATATTTCCATCGGGGTTAACTTTTACAACATAGATATCTGACCATTTTGTCTTCCATGAACCTTCATAACCAACCGCTACGTATCCTCCGGGTACTTCTTTAACATCGAACCCTCTAGCATAATCTCTTGGAGCAAAAACTTTTGTCCAGATTTCTTCTCCATTAGGATCAACCTTAGCCAAATAGAACTTGGTTCTATTTTCAAATAGTTCTACTACCGTGCCTGCAATGATGAAGTTACCGTCTGAAGTTTTCTGAATACTCAAAGGTTTCGTGTCAGAACCTGGAACGAAATAAGGAAGCCATTTTTCAAATACTACCTTCCCATCTTTATTCAGTTTTACCATTTTACCTCGCATGTTCAATGTATCAGGATCGGAACCATAGCCTACTACAACATAACCATCATTTACTTCTACAACAGCGGTACCTTTGTCATTACCGAGTTTACTAATATTAGTAGAAAATTTGTTTTTACCAATTTTACTTACATAAAAATCTGAATCACTACCATAAGAGCCCGACGTTCCCACTACGAGGAAATCTCCATCTGAAGTTAGAATTCCCTGATTTGCCCAATCGTTGTAATTTCCACCTAACTTGTTTTCATAAACGACATTGCCTTTTTGATCAAATTTCAAAATTAATATATCTTCGTTGAATCCTTTTTCGTTGGTGTATCCAAAGAGGTACACACCGTCATCTGTAGATTTTACATCGAAGATTTCCTGAGATCCCTTAAGTGTATATACTCTTCCCCAATCAAGGGTTAAAGAAGCCATCGTAAAAAGAGATACTGTTAACACTAATACCAATACAATTTTTGATTTCACCACAATCCCTCCTATCTTTATATAATTACTGTCTTTAAAATTTCTAAAACTCTCTTTAAATCAGATTTTTAGATTTAAAAATATAAAATTACCTTCGTCAATGTTGATTACATTCTAACTATTTTAGCGCCCCTTCCCCCTGAATGAAAATTACGGAAAACTCATTCTTTTTTATTATATCATAAAAATTAAAAATTACACAACAATTTATTTATAGAATACCAAAACTTTTACCTATTTTTTCAAACTTGTTTAAAGCAAAGTCTAAGTCTTCTTTACTGTGTAATGCGCTTATCATTACTCTTATTCTCGCTTTACCTTTTGGAACGGTTGGATAAACTATACTTGATGCAAAAATATCTTCTTCATATAGTTTTGAGCTAAATTCTTTTGTTTTCTTTTCATCATATATCATCACAGGGGTTATAGGAGTTTCAGTGCCTCCGATATCATAGCCCATTTCTTTTATCATACTTTGAAAATATTTAGCCTTATCCCACAGCTTTTTTACTAAATCGTCAGATTCATGAAGTATTTTTGTCGCTTCTAAAGCTGCAGCAGTTTCTGCTGGAGACAAAGAACTAGAGAATAGAAATGGTCTTGCTTGTTGCTTCAAATAATCAATTAATACTTTTTTACCCGCTATAAATCCGCCTACCACGCCAAAGGCTTTCGATAAAGTTCCAATTTCTATATCCACTTCGTCTGTTAAATTGAAATGATCAGCTATTCCTCTACCGTTTTCCCCTAGTACTCCTTCTCCATGAGCATCGTCCACCATTACTAAAGCATCATATTTTTTAGCTAATTCAACAATTCCTGGAAGAGGTGCAATATCTCCATCCATACTAAAAACACCGTCAGTTATAATTAATTTTCTTCTACAATTATCCTTTTGAGCCTTAACCAGTTGATCTTCCAAGGAGTTTAAATCTTTATGTTTCCAAATATATCTTTTTGCCTTTGATAATCTAACCCCGTCTATTATGCTAGCGTGGTTAAGTTCATCTGATAAAATGCCATCTTCTTCGTTTGTTATAGTGGGAATGACTGCTTGATTTGCGTTGAATCCAGATTGAACAACAAGAGTTGCCTCTACTTTTTTAAATTCAGCTAATTTTTCTTCTAATTCTTCATGAATCTTCATAGTGCCAGCTATTGTTCTAACCGCTCCTGGGCCTACACCCCAACTTTTAATTGCATTAATAGCGGCTTCTTTTAATCTTTCATTGTTTGCCAAACCCAAATAATTGTTAGAACACATATTTAAAACCTTTTTACCATTAATATTGATCCAAGCTCCCTGTGCACTTTCAAGTGTTCTTATAGTGATACGTAAACCAGCATCTTCACGCTTTTTCAAATCTTCTTCCAATTGATTATAAAAATCCATAATCAAACCTCCTCTTTGGCAACGTTTAAAACAATCTTACCACTTTTCCCACTCGCCATCAATTCAAAAGCTTCTTCAAAGTTTTCAAAGTCAAATTCATGGGTTACGATTTTACTTAAATCCAATTTATGATATTTCAACCAGTTTATTGCCATATACCACGTTTCAAACATCTTTCTTCCGGTAATGGTGTGAATAGTTAGATTTTTAAAAACAGCGGTATTCATTTCGAACTTTACCTTACTTTCAGGATAAACCCCTAATATAGATGCCACTCCTGTGTTTTTTAAGGACTTTATGCCATCATTCAAAGCGTTTTCATTTCCTGACATCTCAAGAAAGACATCTGCTCGCAATCCAGAGGTTATTTTTAACACTTCATCAACTAGAGACTTCTCCTTTGGATTTATAACTAAATCGGCTCCTAAAGATTTTGCCATATTGATCCTATAATCAGAAGGTTCACTTACTACAACATAAGCTGCTCCAGATAATTTAGCAATTTCTATCGCCATAGCGCCAATAGGTCCCGCACCAGTAATCAAAACTACCTTACCTCTTAGATCAGTTGCGGTTGTCGTAAAAATCGCATTTCCTAAAGGCTCCATTACAGACGCATATTTTAAAGGTATACTTTCGTCTATTTTTATCAAAACTTTATCTGGAAGAACTGTGTATTCAGAAAAGATTCCGTCTCTGTCCACTCCCAAAATTTCTAAATTCTGGCATACATGCATATTACCTGTTCTACATTGATGACAATAACCACAAGGTATATGACTGTCTGAAACTACTAAATCTCCAGATTTAACGTTTTTAACCTCACTTCCCACTTCGATTACTCTTCCTACAAATTCATGTCCATCGATTTGTGGGAAACGCTTAATACGATCTTTTGCCCAATCATTCCACTCATAAATATGCACATCGGTCCCACATATAGACACTTTCAAAATTTTGATCTTTACATCGTGTGGAGACTGCAAGGTAGGTTCTTCAATTTCCACTAGGGATAACCCTTTTCCTGGTTTAGATTTCACAATAGCCTTCATTTTTTCACTCTCCTTAAAGAAATGACTACTATATATAGTTTAACTCATCATGAAATTTTTTTCAAACCTCAGGAGAGTAATTTATAGTCAAAAATTGACAATAATAGGTGATTATGGTCAATTAAAACAAAATTAGCAAGTAACTTTATAATTCATAGACTACCTTTCCATTTATAAATGTCTTTTCTACCACGCTTCTGGGATCAAAAGGATGACCGCTCCACAATACCAAATCCGCGTCCTTGCTTTCATCAATCGTTCCTAACTGCTTTTCTACCTTTAAGATTTTCGCTGGATTTATTGTTAACATTTTTAGCAAATTTTCTTCTTTGGCTCCATACCTTAAAGCAGTAGCTGCTTGTATTGAAGCGTGTTCTAAATGTGTTACTGGATGATCACACATCAACGCTGCCAAGATACCCTTCTGATTAATAATTTTTATCGACTCAAACCGCATATCCCTTGTTTCCAACTTTGTTCTAAAACCCAGTAGAGGGCCCAAAATCAATGGAATATTTTTTTCTTTAATAAAATCAGGAATTTTATAAGCCTCTGTAGCATGTTCAATAACAAGATCAAATCCAAATTCTTCAGATAACCTTATCGCCGTTAAAATATCGTCTTTTCTGTGTGCATGAATTCTCGCTGGAATTTGCTTATTTAGAACTTTCTCACCAATTTCAAATTTAATATCAGTCTCAGTGAAAGGCTTCCCTTCTTTTTCTGCTGATTTCTTCTTTTCAATATAGTTTCTAACTTTTGTAAAATAATCTCTAATTATTGCCGCATTCCCTAACCTAGTAGAAGGAGTTTTATTGGTAGAACCATAGACTCTTTTAGGATTTTCTCCTAAAGCCATTTTAAGACCAGCTGGTTCTCTTAAAATTGCTTCATCGGTTATTTGAGAATTTAATTTAACTATAGCGCCTTGTCCTCCAATGGGGTTTGCACTACCTGGTACGATCATAACTGTTGTAACGCCTCCAGATAGAGCTCTCTTTATTGCAGCATCTTCAGGATAAAAGGCATCAATCGCCCTAACTTGTGGGGTAACAGGGTCTGTCGCTTCATTTCCATCTTGGTAAGCTGCTCCAACACCTTCTTCAAACAGGCCAATATGGGAATGAGCATCGATAAATCCTGGAAAGATATACTTGTTTGTTGCATCTATCACCTCGTCTGCTTTAACTTGTAGATCTTTCCCTATTTGCTTGATTGTACCATCTTCTATCAAAATATCTCCAACAAAAGGTTCTCTGGAAATAGGATAAATGTATCCGTTTTTCAATAAAAGTGTTTTCATAAAAATATTCCTCCTTTAAGTATTATTCTTTTGCTAATGCCTTTAGAAAGCTTCTTTAGCGCCCCTTCGCCCCGCTCCCCACCCTCTAAGGAAAGAAAGCCGGGCCCATTCATCCCGCTCCGCACCCATTTTTTAATTAGAAAAAAACGAAATTTATATATATTGCTGAAATTAAAATATTCCCCAATACTATTATTAAACCATATTTTGCAAATTCCCAAAATGAAATTGTTTTCCCTTTAAATTGTGTTAAAAAACCTAACGCTATAACATTTGCTGAAGCAGCTATAGGAGTTAAATTCCCTCCTAAACAAGCTCCTAAAGATAACGAATACCAAATAGGATCAAAATTAGTAAAAATGGAAGACTCAGAAATAGTTAATTTTTCAATGACAGGTATCATTGCAGCTGTTAAAGGGACATTATTCATGAAACCAGTAAAGAAAGAAGATATTACTAGAATAGAAAAACTAAAAATAAGTAAAGAATTACCAGTAAAATCGACCAAAATGTTAGAAAAAATACTAATTATACCAGTTTCTTCAAGTGCTCCTGCTATTAAAAATAAAGCGAAGAAAAATAAAATATTTTCCCATTCAACCTTGGATAATGTATCTTTCAAATCTTCTGGCCTAAGAATAAACAACGAGAAAAAACCTGCAGCTAAAGCTACAGTTGAACTTTCTAAATTAAGTTCATGCTGTAAAGCAAAAGCTACTATAACTGCGCCAAACAAAAAAATTGACAAAATGAATTCTTTTTTATTTTCTACAATGTGAGATACATCAAAATTTTTAACCGCTTCTTTATCTATTTTAATTGATAAATCTTTTTTGAAGAAGTATATCAATAAGATAATGACGAATATTAAATTAACTATTGTGATAGGATACATAATAAGCGCAAACTCTGTGAAAGAATAACCTGCCGCAGAGGCAATCATAATATTAGGAGGATCTCCAATTATTGTTGCCATGCCTCCAATATTGGATGCAAAAATTTCCCCTAAAATAAACGGTAAATAATTAATTTTCAATGAGTCAGTAATAGCAAAAGTCATTGGAATAAAAACTAAAATAGTTGTAACGTTGTCAATAAATCCGGAAAATAAAGCAACCAAAAAGATTAAAGAAATGAATAAGGTGTATGTATTGTTCCCAAACAATTTTAACATCGAGAGGCCTAGAAATGTAAATATACCAGTCTTTCTTAAAGTTTCCACAAACACCATCATTCCTAGCAACAATAAGAGAGTGTTAAAATCTACATACTCTTTTATAGCACCAATTTGATCGGAGAACACACCTGCGCCTAATAGAAATATAGCCCCCAACATAGCAATAAGAGTTCTATCTATTTTCTGAAAAACCATTCCTAAAACAACTATTATGAAGACTATTAAAGATGTTATAGCATATATTGACATATAATTCCTCCGAAAGGCAGTCATACTTTTTTACGTATTTTTTAGGGAATTTAGTTTCCCCAACTAATTATAGTTTAAAAAAAAGGCAAAGTCAAATATATATAAATTTCCTTGTAATTCACATTGCAGGCGTTTAATACAGTGATGGACGTTAATCAGTCTTCTGTTGTATAATTGTATAGAAGATATAAAGGTTGGTGAAGAAATGATTTTTATAAAATTTATCGTTTTAATTATTCTCTATTATTTGCTTATTTATACGATTAGTAGATTTCTTTTAAAAAGAAAAGGTGTTTACTTGGGGAATTTAATTTTAGGAATATTCAGTATCGCCATTTCAATCTTTCTCATTTATCTTTCAACAATAAACTTCCAACAAGCAGGATTTCAAGTAGGGCATTTAAAAAAAGGATTTTTTATGGTTCTAATTTCCTTTATTTTAATATTGGGATCAATAGTTAGCATGAGGAAGATGTCTTATTCTGATCTCATGAATATTCCTTACGGAAATTTCAAAAATAACAAAATTATATTATTACATGTTTGGTTAGTCGTGGGGCCAGCAGAAGAATTGTTTTTTAGAGGCTTTATCCAAGGAAATTTAAGAATGATTCTACAGGGTTCAATTTTTTCTATTGAATTTGCAACGATCATAGCAACTATATTTTTTGTTTTAGCCCACTTCAACAACCTTTTCTTTGGCAGAGAAAATATAAAACAATTTATAAGTCTTTTACCGGGAAGAATCATAATGGGATTAATTTTGGGATACACCTTTCAAATTACAAATAGCTTGATCTATCCCATTATAATACATACCCTCTCAGATGGACTTACTATCACTTACTTAATTATTTTAAAGAGAAGATTCATAAATAATTATCACTCTTAGATAACAAGTGATTAAATATTTTATTATGTTTAGATTTAGTATACATATGATCTTCTATTATAGCTAAAAATAAAAAAGAACATTTTTTTAAAAAAGTCTTGACATATTCGATTCTTTGGTTGTATAATTTTAATGAAAAGAATAAACTATAATAGACAAAAATAAGGGTAGAGAGCGGAGCGAAGAGGTGCTAAGACAAATTTATAAGTTTCTAAAGATGAGAAAAAATAGTGAAAAAGGAGGCGATGACAAATGTTAGAAAGAAGAAGAGACGATAGATACGATAGAGAAGATTTGTTATCCCCATTTGATTTTTTCAACAGAGAGTTTGAGGATTTCTTTAGATCATTGCCCTTTGGAACAACGTCACGAGGAGAGATGGATGTTTATGAAACCGACAACGATTACATTGTAGAATGCGAATTACCAGGTTTAAACAAAAAAGATATAAAAGTTCAATTGAACAACGATCTATTAACAATATCCGCAGAAAAAAAAGAATCCGATGAAGTAAAGACTGGAAACGTGTATAGGAGAGAAAGATACTTTGGTAGAATTGAACGATCCATAAGGCTTCCAGAGTACATTGATAAAGATAAAATTAAAGCTGAATATGAAAATGGAGTTTTAAAATTAACTATACCAAAAGTTGAGTCAGCTAAAGGTGAAGGAAAAGAGATCAAAATTGAATAAACATCATAATATTTAAGAAAGCAGGCGCAAGCCTGCTTTTTATAATTTTAAGTGCAAAACATCGCAAATAAATTTCCTTAATAAATCTTAATTATGGTATAATAAAATATAAAAGAAGAAGACATTAAGCTAAAAGGAGGAGATACCCATGGAGCGCATAGTGAAATTTAACCTTGGAGAAAAAGAGATTGAAATAACTGATTTGACCCCTTTCCCAATCTTGCTTTGTGAGTTCTTGTACGAAGGAGATTTTGAGTTAATGAAGGCTGATTTAAAAAATAACCCAAAATTTATTGAGGAAACAAAGAAAATTGAAACACTTGTGGAACACTTGCCCGGTTTAACTTCTAACTTTGTGATTTATCCCTTCGTTCTTTCCGAATTTTTGTCTTACTTTTCTGAATTCAAAATTAATTACTCCGATTTGGTACATATATCTTTGAACGGACTATTCGATACTGTTTTATTAGAAGCTGACAAAAAGAACTTCGATTTCGTGAAAGATGTAATCCATTTTATTCTCAAAATTGATCCCAGTTTCGCTCCTGCCTACGAATTAATGGGTTCAGTTTTAGTAGAAAAAGGTGAAATGGAAGAAGGGGAAGAGTATTTAGAAAAAGCTGTTAAATTAGACCCTTGGAATATAGCAGCCTTGTCTGAATTAGGTGAATTATACTTTAATTTAGGCGAATACGAAAAGGCCGCTGATATTTGGAAAAAAGAGTTAGAGCTTTCCCCCAACAATTATGTAACCTACTTCATGATTGCTGATGCTTACATGCAAAAAGAAGATCATGAAAAAGCCGCCCACGTTTTAGAAAAATTTCTAAATAGATTCCCGAATAGTGTATTGGGTAAGTATGAGTTAGCTACTATATACGAGAAGTTATCGAGAATTACTGAAGCAAATGAGCTCAAAGAGGAAATTCTGAATACAACACCTGAATATTCTACCGACATAGAGGTATGGTCAAAAGTAATGTTTGAAAATGGTAAATATAAAGAAGTTCAAAACTTTTTAGAAAAATATATAGACCAAGATAAAGAAAATGAACATTTCAAGTTGTTATTAGTTATACCCTACTTAAAAGTTAAAAAATTTGATGAAGCCAAAAATATATACCAAGAAATAAAAGATAAGTACATGTGGTACATCTATGGACTCGAGGAAATTCTGAATAAAAATTTAACGAAAGAGGAAATGGAAGTAATAGAAAAGGTGTAAAAAATCCTACGCAAAAATAAAAAGGTTCTAATTATCCTTTTATCTTATATAATTGTAAATATTTTTGTCATACTCACTTCTCCTAATTGGCAAAACATTCTTTTTGCTAACAGCCTCTTGTATATAGGGCTATATGATTATTTTGCCTTTATCATACCAGATTTAGGAATAATAGCTATTTTAGTGATTGCATTACTCAACTTTGAATCCATTAATCTTCTGTATATGATTACTATCTTTTTTATCACTTTTTATTATTGGAGAAATGGGAAAATGGGTTTTGGGGACGTGAAATTTCTATCAGTTCTTTCTCTTCTGTTAGGCATTTATATATTTCCTCTGATAATCGTCAGCATAATTCTAATCATTTTATCCAACACAAAAAAGAAAGTCACTAAGGTTCCACTTGGTTTTTATATAATGTTGAGCACATTCATCTTATATATTTTTAGGGGGTTTTATAATACTTTATGATATTTTCACCTCTTTTATAGAAATTCCAGGTATTTTTATCTCCCTCTGCATAATATTTTTAATTATCCAGCTAATAAGAAGGAAGAAAATATCTTTTCCTCTTCTAACTCTTTGCATTGTAATATATATATTTTCTTCTGGATGGTTTGCAAAAATAATCGTTTTACCTTTAGAAAATAGATATCCGCCTGTGGATGTTTCTCAGTTGCATAATACTGAAGAAAAAGGAGCAATAGTTATACTCGGGGGTGGAATAATTCCCGAAACTCCAAGAAAAGGATCAGGGGAGTTATCCGATAGCGCTATGAAAAGGGTATATGAAGGTTTCTTACTTTACAAAAATTTACAGTTTCCTATAGTTGTAACTGGTGGAAAACTCTTAGGTACCGAGATATCAGAAGCTCAAGTAATGAAAGAAGAATTATTAAAAATGGGAGTTGAACCAAACGATATTTATGTAGAACCACTCGCCAAAAACACAAAACAAAATGCGGAATTTACGCTTAAACTATTGGAAGTCGATGAAGTACAAAGAATATATTTAGTAACCAGCGCAATACATTTAACAAGAGCTATGAATTATTTCGAAAGTTACACAAACATCGATGTTGTCCCTGTTCCTACAGATTATAAGATTTCCCGAGAAGAATTGAAATGGTATGACTTTTTACCAGATATGAGATTCCTAGAAGCAACTTCTTCTGCCTGGCATGAATACTTGGGATTGGTCAAATTTAAGATCGGTGACTAAAATTAAGACCAAGCCGACCAAAGAAGGGGGCGGGCTGCATGGGCAAATGGGGTTAGACTCTTTTATCCTTATAGGGCGGGCTGCATGGGCAAATGGGGTTAGACTCTTTTATCCTTATAGGGCGGGCTGCGGGGCGAAGGGGCGCAACGTAATAAACTTTCAAAGGAGGATCACAAATGGCTGAAAACAACAAAACACCTTACGAGTTTACCAATTATATAGTAAACGCATTGAAATTATCACCTTCAAATACCGCGATACTGTGTGTTGATTGTCAAAACGGATTTACCGAAAGGTGCCCTACTGAACTTCCAGTAGCTGGAACAACTGAAGAGTGGATAGATCAGGTTAACGAATTTTTAAATTTAATCAAAGATAAAGATTTTAAGATCTTTGCCAGTATGGATGATCACCCTGAAAATCACATCTCTTTTGAAAAATGGCCTCCTCACTGTATAAAGGGTACCTATGGAAACCAACTATTTATAAACACTTATGATTTCATAATAAAAAAAGGCGAAGAAATAGATGGAGACAGCTATTCAGCATTTTACAAAGACATTGAAAAAAGAATTGAATCGGAATTAGACGAACTTTTGAGAAAGCACAAGATAGAAAATTTAGTTGTTTTAGGCTTAGCGGGAGACGTATGCGTAATAGCAACGATAGAAGATGCGTTAAAAAGAGGATATAGGGTATTCCCAGTAAGTGAATATATAAAAGCTGTTAACAAAAAGGATATTAAAGAAATTGTTGAAGAAAAATTTGGTGTAATAATCTAGAGTTGAAAAAAATACGGGGAACAACCCCGTATTCTTGGTCGGAGCGACTGGATTTGAACCAGCGACCTTCAACACCCCATGCTGACGCGCTACCAACTGCGCTACGCTCCGATTTACTTCAGAAAAATTATATCATATTTTTGAATGAACGTCAAATTTTTAGGAAACATTCCGCTTTTTCATTTGATAAGGGATGAATAAGTAAAATATTCCAAGTATGCTAGTTATTATTCCAAAGACCAAGAACAAACTTTTCAAGGAAAAAAATGTTGCCATTATCCCCGCAAAAGCATAAGAAAAAGGTCTTAACGAATTATCTATCGTTGATCGCAAAGCAAAAACTCGTCCCCTTGTGTTTTCAGGGGTAATTCTTTGAATCAAAAGATTTTCATTAATATTTCCTATCTCAGTCATAACACCTAACATCAACAAGACAATCAATACGTAAATATAACTGTTAACTATACCAAGAGAAGCCAGAAATACTCCTGCCAAAACCGAGGATAACATTAGTGCTACGTACTTCATTTTTATCTCTTTAATGGATGATAGAACTAGGGCGGAAATAAAAGAGCCTGCTCCCAACATCGTTTGCATAATTCCATACTCCCCAGGACCTACTTTCAGTATCTCACTAGCCAATACAGGTAAGAAAACGAATATAGTAGTTCCAAAAAAATCATCTAATGTCTCTAAGGTTATCAACCCTTTAAGTTGAACATTGGTCCATATCACTTTGAAACCATCTTTTATATCTGAAAAAATCATCCCATTTTTTTCTGCTTCTTCTTTTTTTCTACCTTTTTCTTCTGCTTTTATGAACATTTCAGAAACTGCCGAGAAAATAAAAGTCAACCCATCGATTAAAATTGCCCATTTTATTCCCACTAAAGACACAATCACACCGCCGATAGCCATTCCAATAAGTTGAGAAAGTCTATCTGTCATTGAAATCATGGCATTAGCTTGAGAAAGCTCATTATCGTTTACCATAATCGGGATTAAAGACAACAACGCAGGACCGAATAAAGTACCACAGATCTGTAATCCAAAAATGGTTATTATCAATACCCAAATTTGATAGAAATATGTTCCAAAGAAAATACCCAGTAAAATAAGGATTCCGCCACTGATTAAATCTGTTATCACAAGGATATTTTTCTTTTTCCATCTATCTGCCCAAACACCTGCAAAAGGAGAAAATATAATATTCGTAACAGCAATAGTACTTAAAACAGTACTAACCGCACCTACCCCACCTATCTCAGCTGCAGCTGACCAAAGAATGGCGATAATAAAAATAGCAGATCCGACACTGGATACTAGCCTACCGAAAAAAAGAAGTAGAAAATTACGGTTTTTTATTAGAAGATTTAAACCTCCGGTTGAATCTGACATTTTATCTCCCCCTTTAAGATTTTGAATACAAACATAAATATTCTAAAAAGATTATAATATATAACTTTAAAAATGTCAAGTATTTTATTAAAATTTTTAAAGTTATTGATTGATTTGCATAAAAAAGTAACTCCCGCATGCTACTTCGGGAGTTATCTATTAAGAGAAGATATTATTCCAAAACAAGAAAATCAATTTTGTAAAAACTAAAAAATATTATAAAATTAGACATAGAAAGAAATTTGAAATATTTTCTTTTTTGTAAGAAAGGTGAACACAAGATGGGTTCTTTTTTATGGGTACTTGAATCAACCGAAAAATACAGATTTCCTTACAGGGTAACTATTAGAAAAGAAGAAAAAATAATATTATCACTATTTGTCCAGGACAAATGGCCAGGTGCTGGTAAGCATATTTTTTGCATGAGAGACACAGAAAAATCATCGAGCAATTACCAAGAGATTGAAAGAGTTCCGATTATATCGTTAAATCGATATGGAAAAAGGTTGTCGGTAGTTCTTGACAGAACCCAAAACAAAAGATGTGATTTTCTCTTTTTAAAAAAGAAGTATAAAAATAAAGAAGGAGAATACGAACAGATATTTTGGAGAACAGAACAAGGGCTAAAAGAACATCGTCCTAAAGTTAAACTAACAGCGAAGGGGGATCATCATCTTCATATATTGATCGACATAAATGAGAAATATCCATGGAAATTCGCCAATTGTAACGTTGAAAGAGCTCAGCTCAAAGCCGGCGATTATGCCTTACTAAGTGAAAGCGGGATAATAGCGGTTGCTGAAAGAAAAACCTTTAACAATTTTATTGCAGATATTGGAAATTTGTCACTTTTACACATGAAACTTGGAGAATTAGCTAAGTACAAACATTCTGCTTTCGTTGTTGAAGCAAATTACTCTGATTTTTTGAATCCTAGCAAGCTGAAGGTGTACACACCATCCTATTTATCTAAAGTTTTAGCAGAGATTTTTGCTTATCATCCTGGTTTTCAAATAATATTCGCTGGAAATAGAAAATTAGCAAATGAATGGACGTTACGGTTCTTTCAAGCCGTAATGTCACATGAAAAGGACAACATCCCTACTATTGTTTCAGAAGAAGCATCTAAATATGAAACTAAAAAAGACTTTACCGGGGGTATATACTACGATATAAGACGAGAAATACTTGAAGCTACTGAGGATACTTTCACTATAAATAAACTAAGAAAAAAATTCCCATTAACTTCTGACACTAAGATTAGAAAAGTATTGAACGATCTAAGAGAAGAAGGTTATATAGAAAATTTTGGCAAAGGCAAAAAAAGTGTGTGGAAAAAAACATAGATTGGGGATATATTTTATAAAAAAAGAAAAAATGATTTTATCGAGACTCGATTTTCACACTTCTTCACTAACAGGTTTAGGATTAAACATTTCTTCTGATGCGATTTTTAAAAAGAGAATAATTACAATAACCGCTGCCCGCCCCATAGAATTAGTGAAGTGTTTTCTTTGGACCGGGACTTTGCCTTGGGCTTCCTTCAGATTCCACCTCACGATGGACACCCTTGCCTTCGACTAGTGGTTCCCGCTACCTGGCCCACAGCGGACTTTCACCGCTTAGCTATTGCCCATTCTGGGCGCACTTGAAAAACGTCCATTTAGGGCGTCTTTTCAGAAATTAGGTTCTCTTACTAACATAATAGCTAATTAGTCTTTCATACAACCAACTGACTTTCTATTATTTCTTTGTAAAGGGGAGAATTTTTTAGTAACTCTTCATGAACTCCTTCTCCTCTTATCTCTCCATCTTTTAATAGTATCACTTTGTCTGCTTTTCTTATCGTCGATAGTCTGTGGGATATTATAATCAAAGTCATCTCGTACTCTTTCAATTCATCGAATATTTCTTCTTCTGTCTGTGAATCTACACCAGACGTTGCTTCATCCAGTATCAATACCTTTGGTTCCCTTATCAATGCTCTTGCTATCGCTACTCTCTGCCTTTGCCCATCTGATAGCTTACTTCCCCTTTCTCCTACTACAGTATCGTATCCTTCATCTAAAAGTCCTATGAATTTATCTACCTTCGCTTTCTTTACCGCTTTCATGAATTCTTCTTCAGTGAATTCATCATCAAGCATTATGTTTTCTTTGACCGTCATGTTGAATAAGGGTTCGTTACCTCTGACTAACTTTATCTTTTCTCTGATTTCTTGTAATTTGTAATCTATTATGTTTTTATTCCCTAATAGTATTTTACCGTTTGTGGGATCGTACAGTCTGACAAGAAGACTCACCATAGTACTTTTACCGGATCCACTTGTTCCTACCAACGCTACCTTTTCGTTTTTGCCAAAGAAGAGATTTATGTTTTTCAAAACTATCTCGTCTCTGTATTTGAATGAAACGTTTTTGTATTCGATGTTGTAATCCTCGGGGAAAAGATATATACCATCACTTTCCTCTTCAGGCATATCGAGGATTTCAAAGAATCTTTCAGCTAGAGGTTCAGCCCGTTGTAATTGGACCAAATTTTCATTTATGATTCCTATGGGTTCGTATATCCATGGCACAAAAGAATAAAAAGCTATTAAAGTTCCCAAAGACATGTTCCCTCTTATCACAAGTAATCCTCCCAATCCTAATATAATCACAGGAATTACATAACTGATAAAAAAGGCTATATTTAAAATGGTTATTTGAAATATCCCTGCTTTAGTCGCCTGCATAGACCAATTTTCCGCATCCTTGGAAAATGAATTTGAAAAGTATTTTGTTTTCCCAAATACTTTAATAATTAATTGACCATCTAACTTTTCTTTTATAGAAGAAGTTAATTTTCCAAAAGATTTTCTTTCTATTTTTGAATAATTCTGCAATTTTGTTTGTGAACTTCTGATAATAAGCCAATAGAAAGGTAAAGAAGCAAGTACTATCAAAAATAATTGCCAATTCAGATAAGTCAGTATAGCAGAAGTAACTATTAAATTCAAAAAGTTTAAACACATGGTTGGTAATACAAGGGCCATTGTATAAGAAGTTTCATCAATATCAGACAATAACCTACTCATTATATCCCCAGAATCCATCTTAGAATAATCAACAAATTTTGAGTTTTGAATCTTATTATAAAGGTTTATCTGTTCGTTTTTGATAGTAATAAAATTAACTTTTCGATGATAAGTATTGAAAAAATAATTGAAAACTCTTTCTAAAGCTACTACACCGATTAAAAAGACAAGGAAAAAAGGCAGTATGTTAATTCTTTGAAAAGATATTATATCGTCGATTAAATACTGAATGAAAAAAGGTCTCAAAGCTGCTAATACCAAAGTAGCAATACCCAAGAGAAACATGAAAATCATGTACTTTTTATAATTTTTTATACCATATCTTATCAATCTTCTTGTGTACAAACTCATACCTTTACCTCCCCCTATAAATGAGTTTTTTTCTTTAGAAATTCTAAAAGCCTGTATTAGCGCCCTTCCCCCGCTCCCCACCCATAAGGAAGGGTACATATAATTCCCCGCTGCCCACCCATTTAAGGAAGGTGGAAAGAGGTTCCCTGTTCCCCACGGCACCGATCTAAGGAAGGAAAAATAGGGTCCTATACTCTCCACCCATATTCTTTTACTTTCACAATTTCCTTATGTTTTCGAGATAAACCTGCCATAATTCTTCAGATAGTAAATCATAAGCCGTGTGATAAGATTCTACCTTTTTAATTTTTTTCAGTGGTTTTCTCAACATTTTTATAACCCCCTTTAATTATTTTAAACTGATTTCAAATATTTCAGAAAAATTATACCAGAATAAATAAAAATTGTCAAGTAGAGAATAAAAAAATTCAATAATTTTTATATTTTTACTAAAAATTTTTGATTTAACGAATTGTATTGAGATTTAAAATTAGTGTATTTAGCTGTTTAATGAAAAGAGATAAAATAAATTACAAATAAGATTCAGGAGGAGTAAGTGAATGTTAGAAAACCAAATTGGTTTAGCTCCGATGGCAGATTATACAGATTACCCTTTTAGAGAGATTTGCAGAAGATTTGGAGCCGAGTTTACTTTTACAGAAATGATTTCAGTAGATTCTATAATAAGAGAAAATGAAAAGGTTGAAAAAATGCTTCCCCAGAAGGGTGAGGCTAATATAGGCGTACAACTTTTTGGCAACGACCCAACAAAATTCGTCGAGGCAGCTAAAGCTGTCCAGAGTTTAGCTAGTTGGATCGATATAAACGCTGCATGCCCAGTTAATAAAGTAGTGAAAAAAGGTTCAGGGGCAGCTTTATTGAAAAATCCAATATTATTAGGGGACATAGTTTTTAATTTAAAAAAGAGTATAGATTTGCCTGTTGGAGTAAAGGTAAGATTAGGATACGATCAAATAAATATAGAAGAAGTAGCTCAAACATTGGAAAAAGCAGGTTCTGATTATATTATTGTTCATGGTAGAACCAGGTCACAAATGTATAGTGGGATCGCAAATAGAGAAGTAATAAAAAAGTTAAAGAAGAAGATCACCATTCCTTTAGGGGCTAGCGGAGATGTGTTTAGTAAAAAAGATATAGATGATTATTTGTTGAATTATGGTGCGGATTTTGTTTTAGTTGCAAGGGGTGCTATCGGTAATCCATGGATATTTACAAAGAATAATTATAATCCGACTATAGATGAAAGAATCAATACTTGCTTAGAACACTTGAAACTTATGATTGAATTCTATGGTTCAGAGGTTTACGCAGTAAAAAAATTCAGAAAAGTATTGATGAAATACTTTTCTGGTATTGAAGGCGCAAAGGAAATAAGAAGAAATTTACATCTACTTTTATCTTATAACGATGTCGCCGGTCTGGTTTATAAAACATTAAAACATTAATGATCAGGCTATTTCATCAAGTAGTATCCCTTGAACATCGTTTAGGGCTTTGGCAAGTTTAACAGAGACTTCAGGTGGTATCTGCCTTATAATTTGCTTGCTATCTTTATCTATAATTTTTACAACAATAATATCCAAATCCCTTTCTATTTCAAACTTTGCCTCTCCTTTGAAAATATTTGATAACTTTTTTAATCTATCTTCTATTATTTTTGTGACTTTGTCAAGTTCATCTGGCATAACCTCTTCTTTTTGGATCGGCTGATTTGAATTTTCAGGATTTCTCAGATTGGCGTTCGCCATTTGAATTTGCTGCCTATTAGATATAGGATTGTTAATGGAAAAATCTTCTTTGCCCCCAATATTTGATATTCCCATAATATCACCCAACCTTCAAAGTTTTAGTCACTTTTTTATCGTCTGATATTTAATAAACTTTAATATAAAGAATACTTTCTTTAAACCGCCCTGAACCCCTTTTAAAATCAAAATAGCAATTTGAAAATTTTTAATTTCTAAAGTATCTAATATAAAAATTAAATTATGAACATAGCATCCCCAAACGAAAAGAACCTATATTTCTTTTCTTTAGCAATTTGATATGAGTTCATAATAAAATCTTGACCAGCAAATGCTGAAACAAGAAAAAGAAGTGAAGATCTCGGTAGATGAAAATTGGTGATCAAAGCATCTATTATTTTAAATTCAAATGGTGGGTAAATATATAGATCTGTTTTACCTGCGAGTTTGTCAGGATTTCTGGCAATCGATTCGAGCGTTCTAACAACCGTTGTTCCTGTGGCTATAACCCTTTTACCTTCAGCTTTAGCTCTAACTATATCGCGAAGCACACTCTTTGATACGGTATAATACTCTTCATGTATTTGGTGGTTCCTTATATCTGCCTCGCTAACTGGTCTAAAGGTTCCTAACCCCACATGAAGAGTGATTTCAGCGAATCTAACACCGTAATCGGTGAGCTCTTCTATCAGTTCTTTGGTGAAATGCAAACCAGCGGTTGGTGCAGCCACAGCACCATCGTATTTTGCATATGTAGTTTGATATTTTTCAGGATCGTCTATCTTTTTTTTTATGTAAGGCGGTAAAGGGACTTCACCAATTTTTTCTAATTTTGAAAAAAAGTTGGGATCGTCAAATTCTAAAATTCTTGAGCCGTCTTCTAAATGTTCTTCTACGGTGCAGGTTAAATTGTCTTCAAAGATAAGTTTGTTGCCTTTTTTTATCTTTCCTCCTGGTTTTACCAAAGCTTTCCATGTTTTATCGTTTCCATCTTTTTCTAAAAGCAAAACTTCAACTTTTGCACCTGTTTCCTTTTTACCGTATAACCTTGCAGGAATAACCCTAGTATTATTCAAAACAAGTAAATCGCCAGGTTGTAAATAACTTTTTATATCCCTAAAAACTTTGTGTTCTATACTTTTTGTTTTTCTATTTAGTACCATTAGCTTGCAGCTATCCCTTGGTTCAACAGGTTCTTGGGCTATAAGTTCTTCAGGTAACTCGTAGTCATATTTCTCTAAGTCAAAACTTAGTTCACTCATCAAAAAACCTCCGAAATTCCAGTAATTTGTCTTTATCAAACTGATATTCATTAAATTTATCCTGTGAAATCATGTAATAACCATGTCTATTACTCAAATGAACGATCAGTTCATCTGCAGGTGATTCAAAGTAAATCCTCTTTTTTTCTGACATTTTCTTTAAAATATCCTTGTCTTCCTCGTTTTTTAAAACGTACTCAATGTTTCTATCGAATACTATTATTGCAGGAAAAAACGTCATATTTTCTATGTAGAGATTATCCAACAAATCAACCAATCTAAGTATACTATCTTGATCATTGTACCTTACAACGTTGCTACCATCTATAATAACGCCTTTAATCGATTTCCTGCTCATGAGTCTATAATGGTAGTAAGATATATTTTTCAATTGAAGTTCAACCATCTGTTTTTCGTAAGAACCTAAACTCTTAAATATTTCTTTTATTTTCGTGTACAACGAGATCTTTGTATCGATAGGATCTATGCTTAAAATTTCGTCTATTAGGTCTTGTACAAAAGGGGTTTTAACATCTAAAGGCACGTAGGTTATTAGTGCATATAAATCTATAAAATCTTTAAAATTCAGCCTTTTCAATATAACTTGAGGATTGTAAAACTCTACTCCATACTTTTTTAGTTTTTCATTGTAGCCACCTGGTGGAAACTTGTCTGGAAAAAGTAAAAATTTCAGGTTATCAATCGTTTCCTCTTTTAACTTGTAATAACTTCTTAAATCGGTGAATCTATTCTCTTTAGGTTTTTTTAAAATATGCATTATCAGAAATTGAAAATCATTTATGTGTTTTTTTGGTATTTTTAGTTCGGCATCTTTTCCTAAAACCCTGTAAACCCAAAACATCTTCCTTTCGTTTAATTCTCGAGGTTTTCGGAGAATTGTATTGGCTTTTTCCACTATTTTTCTAGTTTTTTGACTATGTTCTTTATAATCTTTTTCTGAGATAACGTTATAAATTCTTTGAATTGACACAAAACTACTGCTCCTTTTCTATACTTGTCTCCATCTCTTTGTACTTTTCACCAAAGCCTTCAATTTTAACATCCCTAAACCTAATATCTTCATTGTAAGAAATATGAATCTCTAATCTTTCTTCGGGGGTTAAATAATCCAAGAAGTCTGCCCATTCAATTATATATATCCCCTTAGGATCCAAAAAAACATCCAAATATTCTATCTCTTGAGGATCGTTTAACCTATACAAATCAATGTGATATATTGTTGGATTTGTATCATACACTTTTACTAAAGAAAAAGTAGGGCTTGTGACGTTTATGGGATTTTTGCTCAAGCTGTTAACAATATACGATGTTAACGTTGTTTTCCCAGTTCCCAGATTGCCAAAAAGTAGTAATTTTGCACCAGGAAAAAGATATTTAGAAACAGTCGTTCCAAGTTTTTGGATTTGTTTTAGGTTGAGTTTGTTGTAAGATATTATAGGTTGTTCACTCCCCATTTGCATTTTTCTTTTAGAAAACACTCAGAGCATTTAGGCATCTTTTTACAGTAAACCTTTGAGTGCTTAACTATCAAGGCATGGTATTCGTTGTAAAGTTGAACATCTCTTCGTAGGTTTTTCTCAAAGAAATCTTGAAACTCGTCGTATTCTTTGCCTGATATTAAACCCAATCGTAAAAACATCCTCTTCGTATAAGCATCGATCACAAAAATTGGCATTTCAAATGCGTATAAAAGGATAGAATCAGCGGTTTCTTTTCCTATTCCTTTGATATTTAACAGTTCTTCCCTTAAAGAGGTTACACTTTTATCTTTAATCTTATCTATATCATAATTATATTTTTTTAACCATTCTAAGAAGTTTTTCAAACGTTTACTTTTGAGATTGTAAAAACCTGAAGATCTTATCAATTGAGCTAAATCGTTTTCTTTGATTTCAGATAGTTTTTTTGGTTCTAATAGATCGCGTTGTTTCAAATTTTCGATAGATTTTTCGACGTTGTTCCAAGAAGTATTTTGGGTTAAAATAGCCCCTACAGTTACTTCAAACCAATTATCTGCAGGCCACCAATGCTGTGGACCATAAAAATCGTAAAGATTCTTGTATATTTCATAAACTTTATTCAATATTTAATTTCTACCTCCATATTAGATGTTCAGGTGTTTCTCCTTCCAAAGCTTGTATGATATCTTTTGCTACCATCTGAGCCATTCGACTTCTTGTCTCATGTGAAGCAGATCCAATGTGGGGTGTTAGTACAACGTTATCCAAATCTTTTAATCCAGGTGTTAACTGTGGTTCATTCTCATAAACATCTAACGCCGCTCCTGCAATCTCTTTATTTTTTAATTTTTCGTACAGCACTTGTTCATCAATCACTGGACCTCTTGCCGTGTTAATAACAAAGGCAGATTTCTTTAATAGGGATAGCTTTTCTTTATTCAACATGTGATAAGTTTCATTAATCAAAGGTACATGCAAACTCACATAATCAGAAACCTTCAAAAGTTCATCCAACGGTAAATATGTGGCATTCAAAGCTTTTTCTTTTTCACTGGAAAGACGATGCCTCTGATAGTAATAAACCTTCATATTGAACCCTATTGCCCTTCTGGCAACCGCTTGGCCTATACTTCCAAATCCTATTATACCCAAGGTTTTACCGTATACATCGGTTCCAAGAAACAATTCAGGCTTCCAACCATCAAATTTACCTTCTCTTGTGAAGTTATCAGATTCAACAATCCGCCTGGCAACAGCTAACATCAACGCCCATGCTAAATCAGCTGTGGTTTCGGTTAATACATCAGGGGTGTTAGTTACATATATTCCTAACTCTTTTGCCTTTTGGATATCGATGTTGTTGTATCCCACTGCGTAATTTGCAATTATTTTTAATCTATCCTTACCTGCTTCTAACACTTCTTTATCAATTGGATCTGCCAACATCGTAATTAATGCGTCAGATGCTTTTGCTATTTCTTTTAGTTCTTCTTTGGTGAGTAGCTTATCTTTGGGATTGACCCAAATATCGTACTTACCTTTTAGCAAATCTATACCTGCTTCAGGGATTTTATAGGTTATTGAGACTTTTTTCATTTTTTGGACCTCCTAATTGGGATTCTGTATTTTTAATGCCCTTAGACTATAAAGGTTTTTAGCACCCTTTCGCCCCGCAGCCCGCCCATAAAGATGAATCGAAGAAAGCTTTGCTTCTTATGGCATTCTCAAATATTCGCTTTAATTATATCATAATAAAAAGCTAAGGGTATGCTATCATTTGTTTGCAGAATTGTGCAAACAAAGATCTATTAAAAAAAGAAATATCTAATATTATCTAATGCGTAGTCTTTTTACTTTGTCTTTTTTATGGTATAATATTTCTATATTTTGAGGGTTTTGGAGGTGCTTTCTTTTTTGTTTGATCCTAATTTTATTAGAAATATAGCAATAATTGCCCATATTGATCATGGAAAAACAACCTTGATGGATAGAATTCTTGAATTGACGCACTCGATAGACGAAAGGAATATGAGAGAACAGTATTTAGATTCAATGGACCTTGAAAGAGAGAAAGGAATTACTATAAAATCACATCCGGTCAAGGTTTTTTATACTGGAAAAGATGGAAATGAATATGAGTTGAACATTTTGGATACACCTGGGCATATTGATTTTACCTATGAAGTTTCAAGAAGTTTGGCAGCGTGTGAAGGAGCTATTTTACTGGTTGATGCCACTCAAGGCGTTCAAGCCCAAACGGTTACTAATACTTATTTAGCGTTGGAAAATAATTTGGAGATCATAGGTGCAGTTAATAAAATAGATCTTCCCACTGCTAATATTGATGAAACAATGTTGGAAATAAACGATTTGGTTGGTATAGAAGCCGATTCCATAGTCACGATTAGTGCAAAAACTGGAGAGGGTGTTGAAGATTTATTAGAACTGATTATTCAAAAGGTTCCTTCTCCCCTTAGTAAAGGAAATGTTTCGAATAAGCTGAAGGGTTTGATCTTCGATGCTAAGTACGATAAGTACAAAGGGATCATCGTTTATTGTAGGATATTTAATGGGAAAGTAAAAAAAGGTGACAAGATTAAATTAATGGCTTCTAATGCAACCTATGAAGTTATCGAGGTTGGGATCTTTCACCCAGAGATGATAGAGACAGAGGATCTGTCTGCTGGCGAAATAGGTTACATTGTAGCAGGAATAAAAGATATTGAGCAAGCAAGAGTAGGAGACACTATTACTAATGCAATGGATCCGATAGATAAACCCCTTCCTGGTTACAAAGAAGTAAAACCTATGGTTTATGCGGGACTTTATCCAGGTTTACCTGAGTATTATGAGGAATTAAGAAAGGCACTAGAAAAGTTGAAATTGAACGATGCTTCTCTTGTATTCACGCCTGAAAGTTCCCCGGCTATGGGATACGGTTTTAGGGTAGGTTTTTTGGGTTTGCTTCACATGGATGTAGTAAAAGAGCGTTTGCAAAGGGAGTTTGAGCTTGCAGTTATACTCACAGTCCCGAGTGTAATTTACAAAGCCAAGCTAAAAAATGGTGAAGAAATAGAAATTACAAATCCTTCAGAGTTTCCCGATGAAGATTTGATAGAAAAAGTTTATGAACCTTTTTGTAAGTTGGATATTATTACTCCACCTGATTATATGGGGGATTTAATAAATTTGGCTCAAGTTGAAAAAAGAGGTAATTTTTCTCATGTTTCAAACGCAGGTAAGAATAGGGTAGTTTTACATTTTGAAATTCCTTTGGCTGATTTGATCTTCGATTTTTTCGATAAAATGAAGGCTATTAGTAAAGGTTATGCCTCTATGGATTACGAGATAACAGGGTACAAAGAATCTAATTTGGTGAAGCTCGAAATTTTAATAAATAGAGAGAAAGTTGATGCTTTATCTTACGTAGTTCATGAGAGTCAGAGTTATACATTAGCCAGAAAATTAGTGGATAAATTAAGGGATTTAATCCCCAGACATCAGTTTGAGATACCTATCCAAGCATATTGTAAGGGTAAGATAATTGCAAGATCCACTATTAAAGCCTTAAGGAAAGACGTCCTTCAAAAGTGTTATGGTGGAGATGTGACTAGAAAGATGAAATTGCTAGAAAAGCAAAAAGAAGGTAAAAAAAGGATGAGAGAGATTGGCAGGGTCAATATTCCTCAAGAAGCCTTCCTGGCTTTGTTGAAGGTTAACGAAGATGAAGAATAAATTTGGAGGTGTCAAAGTTGGCAGGAGATTTCAAAGAAGAAAAGAGTAGTGGTAGAAATATCTACAGAATAATCTTATGGATTGCCGGATTGGCTTCTTTATTTGTGTTTTCTCTGGTTATTAACCAACCATGGATTCTTTTTGCTATAACCATAGTAGCTCTTTTAAGTCAAGAGTGGTTGTTGGCATTTATTATTACTGGTATAAGAGGAACAGGCATTTTTGGGGTCATGGGAGATGTTGAAATGTTGTGGATTACATTATGTATATTTTTTATATTCATTTGGGCTCTTTTCAGGTTCTTTTTTGATACGGATAGATTTTTGAGAAAAAAGGTGAGAAGTATTCACGTAAATCAAAAAAAAGAAAAGGTGTAGAAATTCTACACCTTTTTAAATTGTTTTTTAGAGTTAATTTTGCTTGATGTTGTATTTTCTTTTTATCCTTTTAATTTCGTCTCGGTATCTTGCTGCTTCTTCGTATTTTAATTCCGAGGCTGCTTCGTACATTTTTTCTTCAAGCATAGCTAAGTAATCATCCGGAGAGAGGTTCTCCTCTACGGCGAATATATAGTCTTCTTCTTTTACCTCGTTATCTTTGAATGGGGCAAACATATCTTCCGGTAATTTTTTAATGATACTTCGGGGGATAATGTTGTTTTCTTTGTTATATTGAATCTGTATTTCTCTTCTTCTATTTGTTTCGTCGATAGCGGTTTTCATAGCCTCTGTTATTCTGTCTGCGTATAGTAATACCTTTCCTTCAACGTTTCTTGCAGCCCTACCAATCGTTTGAATCAACGTCGTTTCAGACCTTAAAAATCCTTCTCTATCTGCATCCATAATGGCAACCAGAGAAACTTCCGGCAAATCTAATCCTTCTCTGAGTAAGTTTACCCCCACAACTACTTCAATTTCCCCGTTTCTTAACTTTTTTACTACCTCCGCTCTTTCAATTGTATCGAGTTCAGAGTGTAGATACAGTGATTTAATGCCCATTAGGTTTAAATGATCTGAGAGGATTTCGGCATCTTTCTTTGTTAAAACTACCGCTAGAGCTCTTTCTCCTCTTTCTACAACCTCTTTTACTTCGGATATGAAATCGTCCACTTGACCTTCCGTAGATTTTACTTCAACCTTTGGGTCCACAAGTCCTGTAGGTCTAATAATTTGTTCAACTATTTGGTCTGATACTTCCATTTCAAATGGACCTGGGGTAGCTGATACAAAGATAATTTGATTGGTTTTTTCTAAAAATTCTTCGAATCTTAAAGGTCTGTTATCTAAGGCAGATGGTAATCTAAACCCGTAGTCTACTAGGTTTTTCTTCCTCGCGTAATCTCCTCTGAACATTGCCCTTAACTGTGGAACGGCAATGTGAGATTCGTCGATAAAGGCAATAAAATCATCGTCGAAGTAATCCAAAAGAGTCCACGGAGAGTCTCCGGGATTTCTTCCATCGAAATATCTTGAATAATTTTCTATCCCTTTGCAGTATCCTAAAGTCTGGAGAAATTCTATATCTTGTCTTACCCTTTGTTCTATTCTTTGAGCTTCTAAAAGTTTCCCTTCTCTTTTGAAATATTCTATCTGGGTTTGCAGATCGGCATTTATTCTTTCAATAGCCGAAAAAATCTTTTCCTGACTGGTTACAAATTCTTTCGCTGGATAAATAGTAATTTTGTCAAATTCTTCTATTATAGTTCTGTTGAGTACGTCTATGGCTTCGATCTTTTCGACTTCGTTATCAAAAAAAGTTACCCTTATTCCAAAATCTTCGTAAGGAGGGAATATTTCTAAAACATCCCCTTTCCATCTGAACGTCCCACCGAGAAAATCTTTTTCTTGCCTTGTGTATTGCATTTTCCCAAGTTTAACAAGGATTTCTCTTCTAGAATACTCTTCATTCACTCGCAGATAAAGGTTTATGTTTGAAAAGTCATCAGGGTTTCCAGATGCATAAATAGCTGAGACACTGGAAACTACAATTACGTCTCTTCTTGTTAAAACTGATTTTAACGTCGAAAGCCTCATTTTGACTAAAATATCGTTTATGTCTGCATTTTTTTCTATGTATATGTCTCGAGAAGGAATGTAAGCTTCTGGTTGGTAGTAATCGTAATAACTTATAAAAAATTCGACTCTATTTTCTGGAAAAAACTCCTTGAATTCGTTGTATAGTTGAACGGCTAAGATCTTATTCGGAGAGAGAACTAAAGTTGGTCTATTAACTTTTGCAATAATATTAGCCATTGTGTAGGTTTTACCAGATCCTGTTACACCTAATAAAGTTTGAAATCTATAATTTTTATTGATTCCAGATGAGAGTTCTTCTATTGCTTTTGGTTGATCTCCTTGAGGTTCGTATTCTGAGCGGATCGTGAACATAAAAACACACCTCCATTAAACCTCTGCCCGTGATTCCAAATATATTAGAATCTAAAGGTAAAGCCTGCATTGATTTTAAAATCATTTGTCGATTCGATATTTCCTGTTTCTTCTAAAGGAAATAAGAAATTGTATCCAGCCTCAAGATATAGCCCAAAGGTTTCGCTAAAATAATAACTATACTCGATAACTGGTGTGAGTTTAAAGTAAAGAGCCGATGCATCATCAGAAGCTGTAACACTTTTAAACCCTACTAAGATCCCCAACAAAAAAGTTGAATCCATTTCTGATAGATAGTTAAGATACCCTAACTTGAAATCAATATCACCATCAATAGTATTTTCATCGAACAAAAACACAAAAGAGAATCCAGTATATAAGTGTTCATAATCATCGATTCCTACTTCGAATCCAATACCGTTTTTTTCGAAACCTTCGTTCGCGTAAAATATTCTTGTGATGGTTCTTATAGGAGAGAGACTTGGATTTTCTAATACGTAAACATTTTGATCTTGGTAGTTGAAATTTTTAGGTGTTTCAAGTATTTTGAGTAAACTGTTATTATTCCAAACTTCTTCGGCTATTAATTTGCCACCGTGAAGGTCATAAAACTCTCCATTCAGTTCTTTACTGATTACAAATTCGAACATCATGCCCTTTCTTATTCCAACGTTTCTGCCTGCATCTATATGAACATAATTATTTTCTTTAGCTACAATGTTTGCCCTTATTTTAAAAAGTTTGTTCAGCTCTGTAGCGATAGACGAAGCAAGATTATTTGCAGCGGATCTTCTTGAATAGTATAATGCTTCAAAATTGCTGGTACTAGCATTTATATATGAGGTACCACTTGAAGTATGAAGTTTGGAATAGATATTTTCTCCAGTTGAAATTTTAACAACGTTGATCTTTGCTATTATACGGTACTCCCACCATGCTAACTCTTCGCTTCTTTCTAAGTTAGGGAAGCTTTCAAGTATTTGAATATAAACTAAAAAATCCGCATCTAGATTTTCCTTGATGTAATTTTCGTTTTTGAGCATTTCTCTAAGATTTTCTAATAGCAGATCATCTTTTGTTAATACCTTATACTTTCCTTGTTTTTCCAGATTATTTTCTAAATATTGTTCCACCAAGGAACCAATACTGGAATCACCTTCTGTGTATATCAAGAAACTTCTTCTTAGATCGATAACCTGGCTCGACTGAGAAAAAAGCTGTAATAAAAAGATAGAAACAAAAATGGATAAGATAAGAATCTTTTTCATTTTTCATCATCCCCTCGATTTTAAATAGATGAAATTTTTTCAGCTAATTCCTTTTTCCCTGTTTTTATAGCACATTTATACAGTTGCATCTTTTCAGTTAATATTATACCAGCTTCCCACAGAGTATTTTCATCCAACAAAACAAAATCGTCAAAATTACCTTTAAAAGCTTCTTCTCCGTTTTTCAATAACAGTACTTTAGGTTTCAAACTGGCGAATTCGTCTATCCAGTGAGTTGATATTATTATGGTCTTTCCCAAGTTGTGAAGTTCTTTTATAAGGTTGAATATAGAAGTTTTTGTCAGGTAGTCTAATCCTACAGTGGGTTCATCAAAGATTATATAATCAGGGTTATAGGAGAGAACAGAGATAATCGCTACCTTTCTCATTTCTCCACCTGAGAGCTCAAATGGATTTTTTTCAAGGTATGATTCGGGTAACTTTACCAAGTCTAAATAGTACTTTAGTAAATCGTCACTTAGTTGCACCCCAAAATTTTTCGGTGCAAACATTATTTCTTCTTTGATGGTAGGAAGAAAAAATTGGGATTCAGGGTATTGAAAAACAATGCCAATTTTCTTTCTGATATCTTTTATGTTGACCTTTTTGTCTTTTGTGGATAATCCCTCAACTAATACACTTCCTTGTTGAGGAATAAGTAATCCGTTCATTAAACTCATTAAAGTAGTCTTACCGGATCCTGTATGCCCAACGAATAACCATAAGTCCCCTTTTTTAATTTCTATGTTTATATTTGATAAAGCTCTTTTTTGAAAAGGTGTATTCAAGGAGTAAGTAAAACTTACATCTTCAAGTATTATCGACATAGTTCATCAACCAGCTTTTTTAAATCGGTATTGAATTGCCTTTTTATTTTTTCTTTAAAAGGAAGCTCAGATTGGATAACGTCGTTTTTGTAAAATTGATCTTTTTCTCCTTCAAAAACAATCTCTCCATCGTTGAGAGCGATGATTTTGTCTACATGTTCCAAGTCAGAAGAATGATGAGAGGCAATTATAATCGTTTCTCCTATTTCTCTAAGATTGTGTATAACTTTATAGATCTCGTTTCGACCTTTTGGATCCAACATTGACGTGGGTTCATCCATGAGTATAATCTCAGGTTCCATAGCCAGGATTGATGCTATTGCAAGCCTTTGTTTTTGCCCTCCAGATAATGCATTAGGGTCTGCGTGGTTCAACCCTTCCAACCCTACCGTTGAAAGAGCCCACTCGATCCTTTCAAGCATTTTTTCTCTTGGGACCCCTATGTTTTCTAACCCAAATGCTACATCCTCTTCGACAGTGACACCTATAATTTGATTTTCAGGGTTCTGAAAAATATAACCTACCTTTATTCTATTACGTTCATCTAATTTTTGATCTTTGATGATTATTTCTCCCTCTTTGGGAGATAAAATGCCACATAGAAGCTTTAGAAGCGTAGATTTTCCACTTCCATTACTCCCAACTAAACCGATAAATTCGCCTTTTTGTACATCCAAGTTGATATTTGTTAGTACTTTTTTTTCATAATAACTGAAAGAAAGATTTTTGCATCCAAAAAACATCTTAGCCCCTCTTTATCGAAAGATAAACTCTAAAACCTCCAGATTTTTCTAACTCTTTTACGTTGCCAAAAATTTTTTTCATGTAATCTTCTAAGCCTTTTCCGCCTTTATTATGGTAAGCTACTAAATACAACCTTCCATTCTCATTCAAATGATCGTACGATCCTTCGACCAATTCATGTAATACTTCCTTACCTGCAACTATTGGTGGGTTGGTAACAATAACATCAAAGTATTCTTCTTCCCAAGGCTTAAATAGATTCCCTTGTTTGATCACAGCATTTATATTGTTGTTTTTGGCGTTTATTTTAGAAAAATCAACGGCTCTGTTATTTATATCACTCATATACAGATCAATGTCAGGAAACTCTTTTTTTAAGGCTATACCTATCGCACCGTATCCGCATCCCATGTCTAAAACTTTTTCATTTGTTAGTTCTACTTTTTCAATCAATAAAATACTTGCCTTGTCTATCCTTTTCTTTCCATATACTCCGGATGGGGCTTTAAATAGATACTTGTGCCCATTTCTCAAATTTAAAATTAACTCCTTTACAGTTAATTCTGACGTTGGATTTTCGCTGTAGTAATGCTCAAAAGAAGGAGTTTTTTTAATTTCTTTTTCTTTAGCAGGCTTCAGATCTTTATTAACTTTTTTGATTACCTCGTCAACTTTCATAAAAGCTATTTCTTCGGGGCCGTATATTTGAACATCTTCATATTCGTTTTTGTTTTTCTTTTTTTGCGCCAATTTTTTTGTACCTCCAAAATTATTAAAGATGGCTGGGTTTCCCTGCTGCACATAGAAATCTCCGCTTATGGCTGCTCCCTTCCGGGCCTGACCAGTTTCACGGGTTCCTATTGCGCAGGACCCAGCCTCCTGTAATGGTGCTTTCATATTATAGCACTTCATTGTTGAAAAATCAATTAATCTTTTTAAAACCTATGTTACTCTTAAAAATCATCGGGATTTGCTCCAAATCTTTTATTCTGGTCTAAATTGTCTATGGTATTCATTTCTTCTTCTGTTAGTTCAAAATCGAAAATATCGGCATTTTCTTTTATTCTTTCTTTGTGTACAGATTTGGGAATAGTTACCACACCATGTTGTAAGTCCCATCTTAAAACTATTTGTGCAGGAGTTTTTTTATACTTATTTGCTATATCAACTATCTGAGGTATGTTTAGAACTCTTCCCCTCATTAAAGGACTCCAAGCCTCAAGTCGTATCCTGTTTCTTTGACAAAAATCCAAAAGATCTCTTTGCAATAAGTATGGATGAAATTCTACTTGATTAACCATAGGTGTAATTTCACAGTTGTTTATTATATCTTGAAGATGATGAACTAAAAAGTTACTCACACCTATAGCCTTTACTCTACCTTCTTTATACAACTTTTCAAGAGCTTTCCATGTTTCTAAGTATTTTCCACTTACAGGCCAGTGAATTAAATATAAGTCTAAATAATCTGTTCCTAATCTTTTTAATGAATTCTCAAAAGAGTTTAAAGTACTTTCAAAACCTTGATTCGTATTCCATACTTTGGAGGTTATAAAAATTTCATCTCTCGGTATTTTACTTTGCCTGATAGCTTTACCTATCTCTTCTTCATTTTCGTACATTTCAGCGGTATCTATCAACCTATATCCTATACTTAAAGCGTGCTTTACACCCTCTATCAATTCATCCCCGTGGGCTTTGTATGTCCCATAGCCCAACCAAGGGATTTTCACTTTATTGGCTAATTCCACTTTATCAGAGATGCTTGTAATTCGCATAGATCAACCCCCTTGATTCTGTAATTTGTTTTGGTTCTGTTTGCTTTTATTCAACTCCAAGTAGCAGTCCCTACAGACAGCGATATATTTTTCAAATCCGCCAACATCGATTTCTCCACCGTTTTCCACAGTTTTATAAGTTATTGTACCCTTGTATTCTCCACATTCATGACAGACTGCTTTCTTTTTAATCACAGTGTCTGCATGAGACATTAATAAAGAGGTAACTTTGAATGGATTATTTTTATAACTCAAATCCAGACCCGCACAGTACACATCCTTACCAGAATTGATCATCTCGACAACCACTTCTCTAAGTGATTCGTCTAAAAACTGAATTTCATCTATAAAAATCGCCTTTTCGTCTCCATCAAGTCGAGGCAGAATTTCAGCAGAATTATTGATAGGAATAGCTTTAACGGATGTATTAGAATGAGATACAATAGAAGTTTCGTTATATCTGTTATCTAATAAAGGCTTAAAAACTTTTATCTTCTTTTTCCCAAGGGTGTAAATTTCAATGAAAGAGATTAATTCAGAAGTTTTGCCAGAATACATAGGCCCTACGATTACTACTAAATTACCTGTAGCCATATTAAAGTTTCACATCCCTTTTTTGTGAGTTTTGATTAAAATTTTTCTGATAATAGCTGATCAATTTCATCCAAAGACTCCTTCCACAATGTTTCTATTCCAAAATCATTCAGAATATCCAAGGAAGGAGTTCTAAATATAAAATAGTCCTTGTAATTGAATTTTCCCAATGAAACAACGTAGAGTACATATGAAGCAACTGTTTTAATAGGATACCATTTGTATAGGAAGAAAAAGTTTTTCAAAAAAATTTCATACAAACTTTTGATATTTACATCTTCTACCTCGTAATAGTTGTAAAGCACTTCATCGAAAATCCTCATGAATCTAGCGGGTAATTTATTAGGGAAAAAATGTTTGTCTAACCTGAAAATGGTGGTGTTCCATTCTTTTTTTAATAAAGCTGCGTCGATCAAAGTTTCTACTTTGGTATGTGATTTGCCAGTGTTTCTTTCTATAGCATTTATTCTTGGATGTAATTTCATATCAAGATACGAATGCAAGTATAAACCTAAGGCATACTCTGGACTTTCCTTTTGAATTTCTTTTATAAGCCTTGTTAAATCCACATTATGCAGAGTTTCACCAATAATGTGATATTTGGGATCAGAAATATTGTAATAAAAGATATCTGGTCCCATCAGTCCAAGGTTAAACATTTTCACATTTTTCAAACTGTTTGGAAAAATCTTATGACCGAAGATAATATGTGTTAAGTATCCTGGCATTCGTTGACTCCTTCATATGCTTTCTCTTTTTAATTTTATCATATTTTTGAAATTTATTACGTTAATAATTTTAATCAATTAATACTTTTTTATACACACGTAAAAAGTTTTCTCCCAATATCTTCTTTATATCTTCTTCGCTATATCCCCTTTGCAGTAATTTCTCAACAAGTAATACTATGTTTGAATGGTTATTTAAAACTTGAAAAGATGGAGATGGATTTAGTTCGTTAACAAACTGGGGATTGAATTTTTTAAGATGCTCACAGAAATCAAATCCCAAACCTACATACTCAATACCCACTAAATTTACAATGTGATCTATATGTTTAACTAAATCGTCAACGTTGGCTTTTTCTGGATTCTTGGCAACGATTTTGTTAAAGGCATTTATTCCTATTACCCCGTCGGTATCTGCTATCTCCTTTATTTGTGGATCAGAGAGATTTCTTTCTAAGTTTACTATCTTTCTACAATTAGAATGGGAAGCTATTATAGGTCCCTTAGTAATCTCAATAACTTGCCAAAATCCTTTGTCGTTTAAATGGCTAACATCTATTATCATTCCTAAGCTTTGAGCCCTTTTAACTAGATCTATTCCAAAATCAGATAAACCATTCGAATTTTTCTTAGGGTCCGGCGGTAAAAACTTACTTCCATCACCTGCGTAATTCCGTCTGCTCCAAGTTAATCCTACAAATCTCACACCTAAACGGTAAAAGATATCGAGTAGGTCTAAATCGTTGTATAAGGGCTCAACACCTTCAAAAGATAAAAATATTCCGATTTTATCATTTTCCTTTGCTTTGATTATATCTTCGTATGATTTACATAACATTAAATAATCGCTTGATTCTTCTAATTCCTGGTAAAGTGAGCTGATTTGGTCTAAAGCCTCTCTTAATGAGATTTCAGGGGTTAAAAAACTTTCGATGAATAAAGAGGAAACTATGGCATTTAGTCCTCCTTTGCGAAAATTGTCAAGATGATCGTTTTCTATCACTTTATGGAATCCAAACTTCCTTTGATTTGATACATCCATAAGTAAATCGAAGTGTGCATCGATTACAAAGCTTTCTTCTAGGATTTTATAAGCTTGTTCTTTGAAATTAGTCAAAGTATTTCCTCCTCAATTTTTTTATTTTACTTTCTTTGGAAACTATAAACCTTCTTTAAACCTTACTTTTAGAATTCAAAAATTTTTATATAACTTACATACAATCTGCTTTAGCTCCCATTCGCCCAAACGTTAAGGGGTAAACCCCTTAAGATCCCCAAGTTCAAAATCAATGTTTATTTTAAAAAACTTTTTTGCACAAATCAGCAAAAGGGCTCCGCCCTGTGACCCTCTTAAAATCAAAATCTTATTTATAAAAACTGTTTAACAGCCCTTAGCCCCCGCTTCCAGTCCATAAGGAAAAGGGAGCTTTACCACCTCATCAAGCAACTTACCCATAAGGAAGAGGAAAGTTGAGCCTTCCCTTTGTACCCATCCAGAGAAGCAGCGATGGACTTTACCTCGCAAACCGTCTGGAAGGTTATCGGGTTTTTTAATTATACTATTGTTTTAATAATTTTTTCAAATTCTTTAAAAAATGGAGATAAATCCATTTAATCACAAATAATTACCTCTAAATGGATGTAGTTGCCTCTAAACGGATTTTGTTTATTTTAATTGTATTGTTATAATATGTCTAGACATGTACGTACATAAGGAGTGAAGAAATATGAATAACAAACCAAAATACGAAAAAATTAAGGAGTTTTTGATAGCAAATATAGAAAATGGAACGTATCAACCTGATGAACAGATACCGTCAGAAAAGGCTATGGCCAAGGAATTTAAAGTAAGTAGAGAAACCGTTAGAAAAGCACTCGATAAATTGGTTTTTGAAGGTTACCTTTATCGAATTCAAGGCTTGGGAACGTTTGTCTCCCCTATAAAAGAGTCATCTTCAAGTTCTATGCAGGAAAGAAACAATATAGGTGTTGTTCTCCCTATTTCACATGAATATTTGTCTTTTGAGATATTGGCTGGGATAGAGAAAGCTTATCACAACACAGGATACGAACCTTTCGTTCAGTTCATAGACTCTAATTCCGCTATAACGAAATTAAAAATGAAATATATTCTCTCTTCTAATCCAAAAGGATATATAATCCTTCCCACAAAAGAATTAGTAGAAGATGAAATTTTCAAAAGATTATTAAAGAAAGATGTTCCTATGGTTTTTGTCGATAAAACGGTTAACGATATTAGAAAACCACTCGTTCAGTCTGATAATTACTTTGGTGCATATAAATTGACCAAAGAGCTTATTCAAAATTCAACAGTTAAATCTATAATGTTTTTCACTGAAGAAGATTTTTCTATTAGTTCCGTGAAAGAAAGATATAACGGGATGTTTGACGCTTGTAAAGAGCATAATATTCCTGTTTATAGCGAGATAGTTGGAAAAAATGAGATGGACAAAGCTATAGACAAATGTTTGAAGTACCATGTGGATACTATATTTTGTTGTAACGATATCGTAGCCGTAAGTACTTTGACGGCGTTGCAAGTAAGAGGTCTTTCAGTACCAGAAAAAATGAAATTATACGGATTTGATGATAGACCAATAGCCCAAAGTATCTTTCCAAATCTCACAACAGTAAGGCAACCTTTACGAAATATCGGTGAGGTAGCAGCAAAATATTTAGTTTCAATTATTCAGGGTGAAAATAATAGCGAGGATTTCAAAATTACTTTGCCCGTTGAAGTTGTATGGCGTGATTCAACAGGGCAAAAAATCAAGTGAGGAGGAATCAAGATGAGTAGGAAGATTTTAGTAAGTTTTGTGTTATTTGTTATTATTTTTTCAAGTATGGCTTTAGCAGTGGAAAAAGTCGTTTTAACTGGAACATTTGCTGCTCCTGCGGATAGGTGGCATGAGTTGATTTCAGTAGCTTTAGAAGAGTTGAACAAAAGACATCCGGATATGGAGATCACCATGGAGTACGAAGTTCTTCCATACGATGATACAAGGTCTAAGCTTATCACTTTAACTGCTGGAAAAACTCCGAGAGATTTAGTTTCAGTCGATCAAATATGGTTGGGAGAGTTTGCACAATCAGGTTTCCTAAAAGATATTACGGAAGAAGTTAACTCTTGGGGAAGGATTGATGAATTTTATCCTGCAAATGTAGACGGTTCAAAGTTTGATGACAAGTTTTACAGTATCTGGACCTGGACAGACGCACGAGTAACTTGGTATTGGAAAGATTTGTTAGAAGAAGCAGGCGTAGATCCCGAAATGCTGAAAACTTGGGATGGATACATTGAGGCTTATAAGAAATTAGCTCCTGTTACTATGAAAAAGGGCATATTACCGATGCATTTGGTTGCTGCTAGTCATTCACCTGATATGTGGTTCCCATATCTATGGATGAATGGTGGAGAAATTCTCGAACAGAAAGATGGAGAGTATTATCCAGCTTTTTATAGCGAGACAGGGGTAAAAGCACTAACTTTCCTGAGGGATCAGGTAAAGGCGGGTATAAGGCCACAAGTTCAGCATCAATGGGGCCAAGAATTTGCTGATAAGAGATTTGCCGTAATGATCGAAGGAAGTTGGTTGTTAGGGAAGTTTCCTGAAGGTTTTGATTTCAATCAAATCGGTATGATACCAGGATTTCCAGTTCCAGAAGACGGTATGAAAAGTTCGACGATGATGGGTGGTTGGCTGTTAGCTATCCCTTCAACATCTCCACATCCCGAGTTAGCATGGGAGTTGATGACTATAATGCTTGATCCAGAAGTTTTAACCCCTGTCTTGGCTAAATATGTTTACTTGCCTACTCAAAAAACCATAGCCGAACAAGATCCCTACAAATCGACTCTTGAAAATGAGATACCTTTCTTCGAGGATCTTATGAAAGCAGTGGCGATTGGGAAAGGAAGGCCAAATATTCCTGAATATCCTCAAATAGCTGAGTCACTGCGAATAGCAATAGAAGAGGTCTATTATGGCGTAAAAACTCCAGAGGATGCCCTGAAAAATGCTTCAAAGAATGTTGAAGAAATTTTGATCTTCTAAGGAATTTCTGAAAAGTAAAAATTTTAACACAGCAGTCCTCCTTGTTTAAAGGAGGCTGCTTTTAGTAAAGAATATATGGAGGTGGTGAACCGATGCAAAGGAAAAAGTGGATACCTTTTTTATTGTTACTCCCTGCTTTGTCCATAATGTTCTTTTTAATGATTTTTCCTGTATTTTGGAATTTCAGCATTTCATTGCATGATGTCAAAACTACTAATATAAATAATGTGTGGCCTTTTGTTGGTTTCCAAAATTGGGTAAAAATTTTTCAAGATGAATATTTCCTACAATCTTTGAAAGTTACACTCTTTTTTGTATTAGGATCAGTATTTTTTCAAATTTTTATAGGCTTTTTAATAGCCAGGATTTTAATTGAAAGAGTTTGGGGGACTAAATTTTTTAGAGTTCTTTTTATACTTCCATGGCTTTTATCCGCTACTATTGTTGGATTTTCCTGGCAGTGGATGTACAACGACTATTTTGGATTGATAAATGGTTTGCTTATAAGATTAGGAATGCAGCCTGTAAATTGGATATCAGATCCAAATATGGCCTTGATATCCTTATTGATAGCTAATATATGGTTTGGCACACCGTTTTCTATACTTTTTCAAGAATCCTCGTTGTTGACAATCGATAGAAGTTTGTATGAGGCTGCTAAAATTGATGGTGCTAACCCACTTCAAAGTTTTTTCAATATAACGTTGCCTTTGTTGGCGCCTTTTTTGGGGATAAATTTAATCCTCACTTCTATGTGGAGTATAAACCTTTTCGATCTTCAGTTGGTATTGACAGGAGGAGGTCCTTTAATGTCCACTACAACGGCATCCTTGTATATGTATAAACAAGGTTTTGATCAAGGTAAACTATCAATTGGTGCAACAATTGGATTAGTTCTACTTATTATAAATTTAATAGTTTCTTTCCTTTATCTACGAGCATTGAGGGGTGAGGAGGCATGACCAAAAAGAATAAAACAATCAGAGCTATACTATTTATCATTCTTGTTATTTTCACTATTTATACAATAATGCCTATATTTTGGGTTTTTGTTACTTCGCTGAAAACACCAGAGGAGGCAAGAGCATTTCCTCCTAGTTTAATTCCTAAAGAAGTGACCTTTCAAAATTATCAAATTCTTTTTCAAGATGAACAAATGATGAGAAGTTTTCTGAATAGTATTATAGTAGCTGTTCCAGCGACCTTACTATGTGTTATAATTTCTGCGTTAGCAGCGTTTTCCTTTTCAAGGTACCACTTCAGAGGCAAAAAGCAGCTTTTAGTTGCCGTGATGGGAGTTTTTATGATTCCTATTACGATGAACACAATCCCGCTCTATTTGATATTTCAGAGGATGGGTTTATTAGACACATATGCGGGAGTAATCCTTGCTTATCAGGTTTTAATAATACCATTGAATATTTTTATTCTCAAAAATCATTTTGATACCATCCCTATTTCTTTAGAAGAGGCGGCAGCGCTTGACGGTGCCTCAACCATGCAAAGATTTACTAAAGTTATAATGCCGTTATCTTGGCCTGGTTTAAGTATATCTTTCATATTCACCTTCAGATTTGCATGGAATGAATTCGTTTTACCTATGATTTTGATAAGTTCTCCCAGTAAGACTGTTTTTCAAGTTGCAATGTACAGATTCTTGGGACTTTATAGTATAGATTGGGGTTTACTTAGTGCCGCTATAGTAATTGGTATGATCCCAATTTTGATCATAATAATATTCTTTCAGAGACAACTCTTACAAGGAATACAGGCTGGTTCAATTAAAGGATAATTGGAGGCGAAGAGATGTACTACATCATTTCACACACTCATTGGGATAGAGAATGGTTCGCTCCCACTGACGTAACAAAAAAAATGTTACCAAGTTTATTTCAAAAACTCTTCGAGTTAATTGATAACAATCCAGAATACAAATTTGTTTTAGATGGGCAAATGTTGCTAGTGAAAGATTATCTAAACAATTTTCAAGGAGAAGAAAGAAAAAAAGCAGAAGACGAATTGAAAAAATACTCTAAAAACATAGCTTTTGGGCCATACTACGGACAAATTGATTGGAGAATCTCTGAAGAAAGCTCAATTAGAAATATTATATTGGGTAATCAGGAGGCTAAAAAGTTTGGAAATATTATGAAGATAGGTTGGTTATTGGATAATTTTGGCTTTTTGTCTCAGGTTGCACAAATTAATTCTAAATGTGAAATAAAAGGTTGTTTCCTCTGGAGAGGTTTAAAAATGAAATTACCGAAAATCGGGTTTACTTGGAGCAGTCCCGATGGTAGTGAAATCCAGGGTATATTTTTACTTGATAGTTATAGAAATATCATGAGGCTAAAAGATTATCCAGAAGTTATGGAAAAAAGATTGGAGTTAGAAATTAACAAGCTAAAAAAATATTCAAAAACTAATTACCTTCCTTTACTAAACGGATACGACCTGGACCCTGTGCCAGAAGACCCCAGTAATGGTGAATTAAAAACAGTTTTTCCAGATGAGTTTATAAAAGAGTATTTTAACCAAGAAGACCCATCTTTAATGGGAGAATACGCTGGCGAACTCATGGATGGAAGCATTGTTTCAGTATTTCCAGGTAGTTTATCAACAAGGCAGTATTTAAAAATTATGAATTGGCATTCTGAATATATGCTCTCTAAAGTATTAGAGCCGTTAATTGCTATCGTAGATAATTCTGAATGCGATAAAGAGATACAAAAGGCTTGGGAATATTTAGTAATGAACTTAGTCCACGACAGCATAGGTGGAGTAGGAGTAGATCAGATTCATGAAGACATGGAAGAAAGATATAATAAAGTTAAAGACATTTTTGAATCAACTTTAAATAACGTTTTGGATAAGGTAGGCCAGGTTTTACCTTTAGGTTATGCATGCCTAAACTTGAACCCTCAGGAATTGCCCGTATTATTCGAAAATAAAGAAAACCTTTATAGATTTTCAGCACCTGCAGGAAGTATATCAAAAGTTAATTTAATAAAGTATAAAGTGAATTCTTTAGAAAAACCTATAAATAGTTTTCATTGGGAGAACGAACATTTCAAAGCCATCGTTGAAAATGGGAAACTTAGAATTAAAAAGGAAAATAATGATTATTTAATCAGACCTGTTTTGGTAGAAGACAAGGGTGATGAATATTCTTCTGCATTTGATAAAGAGTTGAACTTAATTTTCTTAGGAATGAGATTGAAAGCACAGTCAGATAATTATTCTAAAATAGTTCTTGATTTTACCAGCGATGAAGTCGACTTCACCCTTTATTTGACATTTTCAGAATTGCCCTATATCAACATGGAAATTGAAACTATGGGAAAAGGATCAGATTATGGATTACTTTTATCCTTAATCGGAGGTGGAGATATAACCAGCGGTGCTCCTTTTGATTCTGTAAAAAGACCATACGAAATAAAATATGAGGAACCAAAAGAAGAAATGAAAAAGTTTTTAGTCGCTGCAAGAGAAATCACTTTTAATAATGTGTTTCCTATGAAGGATTACGTTGGATTAGAAAAGGATGACTATTTTGCAGCCTTTATGGTCAAAGGAATTTATAGTTATACCACACATTCTACTAACTCCTTAGAAAAAGCTGTTTCTTTAATTTTATTAAGATCTGTAAGCTGGCTTTCTCGCGAAAATGTAAAAGGAAGAATTGGAGACGTCGGACCCGTAATGTACACTCCCGGAGCTGAAGTAAAAAGAAGAATGAAAATTGAAACAGCCTTTTGCCTTTCAAAAAAAGATAATTTTTTGAAATACAAAAGTTCCTTTATCAATCCTCCTTTATTGTTTTATAAGGACCGTAATAATTCAGACTCAGAAAACCAGCCTGCCGTGGTACATAAATTCTATTCTTCAGTGGACGAAAACATAGAATTTGTGAATATGAAACCTTCAATAGACAAGGAAGGGATAACTTTACGATTTTTTAATCCTACTCACGAGAAAAAAGAGATAAAATTGCCTCAAAAAGCTATAAAAACCGATTTGTTAGAGAACGAATTAGAAGAATTCGATGGAACAATCAAGCCAAAAGAGATATTAACATTAAAAATACCTAAGCTATCTTTTAATACTTTTTCTGATGATCAAGGCTCAAAAGTTAACATCGTATATCCTAAATTTACGTGGGATATCTCTGAAGATCTTTCAAAACCGGATATAAATATAATAAATAACATGGAAAGAGAAGCCAAAGATCTTAAAGAACATATAAAAGATTTAGAAAAGAAAATAAAAGAAACTCAAGGTATTAACAGATACGAATTGCTTTTTGAAACGTATAAATTAATGAGAAAGGCTTTAGAATTAGAGTTATCCTCGTTATATAACAGAACTAAGATTGAACATGTGGATTCTTCTAAAATAGAACATATAATTGTAGAGCTGAACGATGTAAGAATAAAAAGAAGGGGCATAGAGTTTTTACTGGCTACTCTCATGTAGTTTCACATCCATACACATTATACAGTGGGGGACATCATTATGAAAAAAATATTTGGTTTAGTGCAATTAAGCTCAAAATTGAACGATAAAGAAACAAACCTTAAAAAGCTAGATTCATTGATTTCAAAAGAAGTAAAAAAAGCGGATTTATACATCCTACCAGAGTTTTTTAACATAGGATACGATCTTGAAAGTATTAACAATTACGCTGAAAATCTCTCGGAAATTATACCCGATGGAGAATCCACTCAAGAAGTTATAAGGATTGCAAAGAAATACAACGTCTCTATTGTTGCAAACATTTTAGAAAAAGACCCCTTAATAATTGGTAAATATTACGATACCTCGATTTTAATAGATGATTCCGGTAAATTGCTTGGTAAGTATAGAAAAATATTTGTTTTTCCAAAAGAAAAGTTTAGACTTTCCGAAGGAACGTCTATAGAGATAATAGATTGGAAAGGTATAAAAATAGGCTTGTCAATTTGTTATGATCATGCTTTTCCTGAATTGTATAGAATAATGGCCCTTAGAGGGGCACAAATACTAATAATTACATCTGCCGTTCCAAAAGGTTTTGAAAAATTAGTAGAGGTAAGAACATCCGCCAGGGCACAAGATAATCAACTTTTTGCAATCGGTGTAAACGCCGTTGGTAAACCCTCTGATGATTCGATTCCTTTTTGTGGAAATTCCATAGCTGTAGATCCACATGGAGATATCCTCATTAAATTGGGGGATGAAGAAGACGTAATTGCAAATGTAAGTATAGATACCGAAAAAATACTTAAAGAAAGGCTTTTGGAGCCTTCACTTCGAGAATTAAAGATGTTGAAGATCTACGATGGCATAGATTTCAAAATCGATTAAACAAAAACCCTCCAACAAGCGTATATGATTTGGGAGGGTTTTTGAATTTATTAATTTAATATTGAAGATCAAATTTAGGATCGACGGATTTGACGTTTAACTCGCGGGAAGTTTTGACTTCTTTTTTCAACAACTCTTTCCAGGTATCTAAAAGCTCTTGTAGTAAAGATCTTACTTCTTTTAAGATTTCAATATCCTTTTTGGTATTTGATTCTAACAATCTTTGATACATGTAATTATAAAGTGCTCTGAGATTTTTAGCTACCTCTCCACCTTTTTCAAGATTCAACGAAACGTTAAGTTCTGTGACTATGTCTTCAACCCTTATAATCTGTTTGTTAGCCTCGGAAAGATTTTTATTCTCAATAGACTTTATTGCTTTATTTATCCTTTCGATTGAATTTTGATACAAAAGTTCGACTAATTTGGCGGGACTAGCTGTTTTTATACTGTTTTCAAAATAGTAGTTAGCGTTTTGATTGTTATTGTACATTCAAATTACACCCCTTTTCTTTCAAGAGCTTTTTGAGCATTCTTCAAAATCGTTTCAAAGGTTGACAAAACTTCGTTGAAATCGAATTCTATAATGTCTGAGAGCTCTAAATAATCTTGATTACCTTGGGATTTAATTATGTCTTGGACGACATTTTGTACGTCGTTTAAATCTCCAGGATTGTAAAAATCTTCATCACTGAAAGCTCGGGCCTGTTCTATGACGTCTAATAGTGCTTGCAAACCTTCTGCAATACTGTTAAGCATGGTATGACCTTCATTTGTATTCAACAAAACTTCTTTTGAAACTCTTTCTAAATTTTCCCTAACCTTACTAATATACTCAAGTGATTGAGAGATAAGATCAAACAAAACTTCTTTTTTTGAAGTAAATTCTAGTTCTACCTCTTCTCCACCTTCAAAAAAAGAATCTTTTATTTCATCGTAATAACCTAGAGGGATCTCTTTTTCGTTGATCTTTATTTTAGTTAAAACACCTTGTGTTTTGGTAATATAATCTTGCACCATCTCTTCAAAAGTATTGTACTTATCTGCTGGAATATCTAAATTGTCAGTTTTAATACCACTTATTTTTAACTTTATATTCTCATCATCAAACATTATAACCACTCCTTTTTATTATGACATACTGACTGTAGAAACTCTGAAATTTATTTTAAAACTTACTTCTAGAATTCAGAAATTTTTAAAATACCTCAATCATTTTTAGCTCCCCTTTGCCCAGCAGCCCACCCGGATGGGTTGGGAGGGCTCCGCCCTATGACCCTTTTAAAATCAAAATCTTATTTTAAAATTATTTAATTTCTAAAACTTGTGCTGGCTCCCCTTTGCCCAGCAACCCGCCCGGATGGGTTGGGAGGGCTCCGCCCTGTGACCCTTTTAAAATCAAAATCTTATTTTTTAAAACATTTTTATTTCTAAGGTAACTAATTCACACACCTAAAGTATAATCGTCTAAAAAAGTTAATTCTTTAGAATAAAAGTATTATATTATATATTATATTATAATGTTATAATAAAAGAGTAAATTAGAAGCAAACAATTTTTTCGTGTTAGGGGGATTCGATATGGTGAATGTAAAAAGTAGAAGAGAAGAAATAAGCAACAGTTTGGAAGAAAGTTCGATGTTGATTCTTTACTCAGGAAAGAGTCCGGTAAAAAGCGCAGACGAAACCTATAGCTTTTCCCCGAATCGAAACTTCTATTATTTTACTGATTTAGATATAGAAAACGCTTATTTAATAATTTGTAAAACCGAATCAAAAACTGTTGAAAAACTATTCATAGAAAGGAACGATCCAAAGTTAGCTAGATGGGTTGGTGAAAAACCCAGTAAAGAACATTGTTCTAAGCTTAGTAAAATTCAAGAAGAAGATATATTTTTTTCGGATGAATTAAATGGATATATTGGAGACACTCTATCAAGGTCTAATATTAAAAATGTATATTTGTATCTAAAATCTCCTCATTGGGAGAATATGACAAAAGAAAAGCTAATTGCTCAAAAAATACAAAGATTATTTCCATATGTTAGTATAAACGATGTTTCAACAAAAATAGCTGAGTTGAGGACTATTAAAGATGAAGAGGAAATCAATAATATCAAGAAAGCTATCGAAATTACAAAAGAAGGGATTATGAACATAATAAGAAATTCAAAGCCCGGAATGTACGAATATGAACTGGAGGCATATTTTGATTTTTCTTTAAGAAGAAATGGAGTAAAAGATTTCGCTTTTAAACCAATAGTAGCCTCGGGACCAAATTCTACGATTTTACATTACTCAGCAAACAACCGAAAAACACAAGAAGGAGATTTAGTATTGTTGGACTTGGGGGCACAATATTATTATTATAGTGGGGATATATCCAGAACTTTCCCTATAAGCAGAAAGTTTTCTCCAAGACAAGCGGAAATTTACCAAATTGTTTTAAACACTCAAAAAGAAGTGGAGTCGCAAACCAAGCCAGGGTTAACCCTTTTTGAATTGAATGAAATTGCAAAGAAATCATTAGCAGAAAGTTGTAAAAAAATAGGATTGATTAAAACCGATGAAGAACTTTCAAAATATTACTTTCATTCTGTGAGTCACTTTTTAGGCTTGGATACTCACGATGTAGGAGATAGGAATATCCCTTTAAAACCAGGAATGGTTATTACCAACGAACCAGGTTTGTACATAGAGGAAGAGGGTATTGGCGTGCGTATAGAAGACGATCTTCTTATAACTGAAAATGGGTGCGAAAATTTAGCTCGAGAAATCCCTAAAGAAATAGAAGAAATTGAACGTATTTGGAGTGTATCTTAATGATAATTTTGGGTATAGATCCCGGTTATGGAAGAATAGGATATGGTATCCTTGAAAAAAAAGGTAACATTTTCAACTTTATTGATTATGGTGTAATATATACCAGCAAGGAAGATGAACTTCCAAAAAGGTTGCTGAGCATAGACGAACAACTTAGAAATCTAATACAAACCTATAAACCTGATGAATCTGCTGTAGAAAAATTGTACTTTTTTAAAAACGTTGCAACCGCTATACAGGTTGGAGAGGCTAGAGGGGTTATTCTACTTTGTTTGGAAAAGCAAAATATACCCATTTATGAATATACACCTTTTCAGATAAAACAGGCTGTTACAGGATATGGAAGAGCTGAGAAAGGGCAGATACAGAGAACTTTAAAATTAATATTGAAGTTGGAAAAGACACCCACTCCAGATGATGCAGCAGACGCATTAGCCACAGCTTTTTGCCATGGAAATTTTAGGAGGAGTTTTAAAAATGCAAGATATTAAAGATTTCTTGATGGAAAATGTGGGATTTATCCCTTTTGAATTAAATGGGAAAATCATCGTGAAAGACGAAGAGGTAGAAATCAATTTACCGAAGATAAGTGAAGACATTGATGAAGCTTCATTAAATCTTTTTTTTACTAGACTTTTAAAAAAGGACGTCAAAATCACTTTCACAAACGATGAAGGTCCTGAATTTATAGTAACTAATTGGCAACAATTGACAATGAATCATCGTTTAAAAGATTATCTAAGACTTATAAAACCAGAGTATTCCCAAGAAAACAAAATTGTATTCAAAACTTACTCACCGATAATAAAAAATAGATTAATAAAGGAAAAAGAAGAATTAGATAATATTTTATTTAAATATCTTGGGAAAGAAATCCCTTATGAAATCATTATAGATGAAAGTTTAAAACCCACTTTTCTTGATGAAGGTTATGAAACCCATTATTCCCAAGATAGTAATTTATCTTCTGATTCTGATATTACAAAAAAATTACCTGATACAGAAAGAGAGGTAATTATTGGAAGGGATTTTAAAAAGGTACCAATACCGTTATCGCTACTTCCTTCAAATGAAGGAAGCAGCGTTGTAGTAAACGGAAAAATATTTTACAAAGAGTACAATGACAAAGGGCCGGTATCGACTCTTTTCATTACGGATAAAAAAAGTTCCGCTGTTGTCAAAACCTTTTCTGAGACTGCTAATATTTTAAACAAAGAATTAGACGAGGGAGACAATATATTAATTGAAGGAAGTATTTTTTACGATTCTTTTAGTCACGAATTTGCAATTAGACCTACTAATATTGTTAAGTTAAAAGAAGAAACCTTTGAAAGAAAAGATAATTACCCAACAAAAAGGGTGGAGCTTCATTTACACACAAAACTAAGTGCTATGGAAGGGCTTCTCGAAGTGGGAGAAGTAGTGAAGGCCATAAAAAATTGGGGGCATAAAGCGGTAGCTATAACTGATTCTGGGGTTGTTCAGAGTATTCCAGAATTCTATGAAAAAGCTGTAGCTGAAGGTATAAAACCTATTTTCGGAATGCAAGCTTATGTCGTTGATGAATTTGTCAACATTATAAGTTTGCTGGGAGAAGATAAAAAAATAAGTGAAACTGAGTTTGTCGTTTTTGACTTGGAAACCACAGGATTAGAGCCAGCCATGCACGAGATTATTGAGATAGGTGCTGTAAAAATAAAGAATATGAAAATAGTGTCTAATTTTCATAGTTTAGTCAAGCCCAGAAAACCTGTCTCAAACTTTACAACTAATTTTACAGGTATAACGAATCAGATGTTGGAAGTTGAAAGACCTATAGAGGAAGTCCTTCCTCAATTTTTGAGTTTCATCGAAGGTACGGTGTTAGTTGCCCACAACGCAGATTTTGATTACCGTTTTTTACGAGAATGGGTTAGAAAAGTCTATAAGGAACACTTTGAACAGACTTATATTGATACTTTAGCTCTTTCAAAATCTTTGTTAACGTTGAAGGGGTATGGGCTTGATAAGGTAGTTGAGGAGTTAAAGCTTGGAAGTTTTGAACACCATAGGGCTCATGAAGATGCCAATATTACCGCCTTAGTGTTTTTGAAACTTATAGAATTGGCAAAACCGAAAAATGTGGAAATGTTGTCAGATCTTGAAAAACTACAAAAATTTATAGATTTTAGAAGAATCAGACCAAATAAGATGACTATTTTAGTAAAAAACAAAACAGGCCTCAAGAATCTTTATAAACTGGTTTCAAATTCCCACGTAAAATATTTTTACAGAGTACCTAGAATTTTAAAAAGCGAATTATCTCATATGAGAGAAGGCTTGCTGATAGGTAGTGGAGCAGAAGAAGGCGAAATCTTTCAGGCCTATCTCAGGGGGGGATCTCACGATGAAATTATCGAAATCGCCAAATTCTACGACTATCTCGAATTAACACCGTTGGATGCATTATCAGACAGACCTATTTCAGAAGAGCAGTTAAAAAAGATTTATAAGGATATATATAACCTTGGTAACGAATTAAATATGCCTGTTGTTATGGTTTCAAACGCTCATTATTTGGATAAAGAAGATCAGATTTTTTACAACGCCTTAAAAGTTGCAGAAAAGAGAAAGGCTTCCTCTGCACATAGATATTTGCGCACTACTGATGAGATGGTAGAAGAAGCTCAACGAATTTTTGGAGATAAAGAAATAGCAGAGAAAATTGTCATAACCAATACTAACGAGATTGCAGATCAGATAGAAATAATAAAGCCGCTTAGTAACAAACTGCATCCTCCAAAGATAGAGAACGCTGAAGTAGAAATTGAAGAACTTGCAAAGGCAAAAGCCTATGAAATATATGGCAATCCTTTACCAGAAATCGTTGAAAGCCGTTTGAACAGAGAACTAGAATCCATCATAAAACATGGGTATGCGGTACTGTATCTAATTGCTCAAAAAATAGTGAAAAAATCCTTAGAGGATGGATATTTGGTTGGTTCCAGAGGTTCTGTTGGTTCTTCTTTAGTTGCTACGATGTTGGGAATAACGGAGATAAACCCTTTACCTCCTCATTATATATGTCCAAATTGTAAAAACGTAGAATTTTTTGATAATGAGGAAATAAGTTCTGGTTATGATCTTCCTGATAAAAAATGTGAAAAATGTGGAACTAAAATGAAAAAAGATGGTCAAGATATACCATTTGAAACATTCATGGGGTTTGAAGGTGATAAAATACCTGATATAGATTTGAATTTTTCTGGAGATTATCAAAACATGGCGCATAAATACATAGAAAAAATGTTCGGAGAAGACCATGTTTTTCGGGCAGGTACTATATCAACAATTGCAGACAGAACGGCCTTTGGTTTCGCTAAAAAATATTGCGAAGAGCAAGGGATTGTGAAGAATAGCGAGATAACGCGAATAGTTAAGGCGATAACAGGGGTAAAACGAACGACAGGACAACATCCTGGTGGACTGATGATAGTTCCAAAAGAAGATGAAGTTTACGATTATACACCAATTCAGTTCCCTGCCAATGACACTAAATCAAGTGTTCAAACCACTCATTTTGATTACCACGTTATACATAACGATCTTGTAAAATTAGATGCACTTGGTCACGATGATCCCACATTCATTAAAATGATGTCTGATTTAACTGGAGTAGACCCATTAGCGATCCCAATGGACGATAAAAAGACTTTGAGCTTGTTCTCCTCTACAAAAGCGTTGAAAATAGACTTAAAAAATGAATTGGGTACAACCGTTGGAACGTTAGGGGTCCCAGAATTTGGCACTACCTTTGTCAGAATGATGTTGGAAGACACAAGGCCAAAGAGTTTTTCTGAATTAGTAAGAATATCTGGTTTATCCCATGGCACAGATGTATGGGCTGGAATAGCTAAAAACTGGATCGATAGGAAGATTGCAACTTTAGATGAGGTAATTTCCTGTAGAGACGATATAATGAATTATTTATTATCCAAAGGCGCTCCACCTAAAAGTGCTTTTTCAATAATGGAAAAGGTAAGAAAAGGTAAAGGTATCAACGAAGAAGACATTGAACTAATGAGAGATCTAAAAGTGCCCGAGTGGTTTATCATTTCTTGTCAAAAAATTAAATATCTCTTTCCAAAAGCTCATGCGGCTGCTTACGTTAGTATGGCTTTTAGAATCGCATGGTTTAAAGTCCATTATCCGTTAGCCTTTTATTGTACTTATTTTTCTGTCAAAGGCGATGAATTCAACTTAAAGGTTATTTTTTCCGGACGAGAAGCTATTAAGAAAAGGATATTTGAACTGCGTAATATGGATCTGGATGTTCGTAAAAAAAATGAAATGGTTGTATTAGAGTTGGCATTGGAAATGATGCTAAGAGGTTTCAACTTTACCATGGTTGATTTGTACAAATCTGATTCGAAAAAATTTTTGATAGATGGAAATTCACTTATTGTGCCTTTTATCAAAATACCGAATCTTGGTGAAAAAGCTGCAGAAAATATTCTTAAATCAAGAGAAAATGGTTTTAGATCAATAGAAGATTTTGCTGCAAAGAGCGGGTGTAACAAAACGAACGTGGAAACTTTAAGAGAATTAGGCGTGTTGAAAGGCTTACCGGAAACAAATCAAATGTCACTTTTTAAAGGATGAAATAAATGGAAGGATGGTTAACTTTTGTTCAATTAAAAAATATTACCAAATTACTTGACGCATTCTGCGGTTCCGTTGAGCCCTCTTTCAGAAATGCTTACTTTTATTTTGACAGAGCCCTTAAAATTTATGCAACAGATGGTTGTGCCAAACTGTATCTGAACGTTACCAAAGAATTTCTTCCGTTTGATGGGGTCGCTTCCGTTCCAATTCAATACTTAAAGGGAATTATAAGGGATAAAAAATTAAAAGATGATTCTTTGGTTAAAATAACGGTAGAAGATAGTCTCATATCGTTTGAAATTCAAGGAATCACATTGAATAGTAAAATAGAAAAAATAGATTCCAAACAAATCGAAACAAGTAGAGAATTTACCTTATTAATCAAGAAAGAGATAGGGTCTTTTCTAAATAAACTTGATTTTGTTTCTGCTTCTGCCAACGAAGGGGATATCATCGACTTTTTTACATTCAATGATAATTTAATTTTTGGATATTTGAGTAATTATTATAAACTGAACAGTATTTTCGGAAATATCAGGGAGGAGTTTCATAGGGAAATTCCTTTTATTTCAGCCAGACATATAGTTAAGTCTTTAAAACTCTTGAAAAAAAGTAGTATCCTTGAACTTGGTATAGACAAAAAAGATATAGTACTAAGAATCCCCGGAATATTCATTAAAATATGTTCATCGACGCCTTCTTACAATAAAAATTTGTTGATAACCAAAAAGAGTTTTGTTGAAGAAAAAGCAATCAACACAAGGGAATTAAAAAAAGTTTTATCAAAACTATATGTAACCTTTTCTGAAAGTAATATCGCCTACTTACTTTTAAATAAAGGAAACAGTTACATATACAAAGAAAACAACAATTCAAAAATATCTTTTAAATTGCCTTATTCTTTCGAAAATCAATATTTAATTACAATACACACTAGAAAAATTCGCTCAATTTTATCGAGAATGTCAGAAAATATAATAGTTTACCTGTCACCTAATGAATTGGTATTAGAAGAGAAGAAAAACGAAAAAAGATCTAGTTTTTTAGTTCAAGAGTTCAAAAAGTTAACTTGACCTAATTATCTCATCGAGAAGAAGCGTTAACAGGAATTTAGAAAAACATCTTTATCTTGAAAAGAAATAAAGATATAATTTGATTTGTAATAGTGACAATTTTGGTTATATTTAATTTAGCCGGGGAGTGATTTAATGAAAGGTTTTTTAAATTTTTTTCGGGATTTTGGGAGAATATTCAAAGCTTTGTCAAAAGATTTAGATATGTACATTGAGAAGGATCCGGTTGCCAAAAACAAGTGGAAAGTTTTTTTCACCTCGGTTTCTCTTCACGGTTTGATTGCTTATCGTTTTGCTAACTTTTTTTATAGGTACAAAATATACCCTATTGCTTACATGATATATGTGTTCAGTAAAATATTTCATTCTATGGATATACACCCTGCTGCTTATATTGAACCAGGAGTAGTTATTGACCACGGTTTTGGTGTTGTTATTGGAGAAACGGCGAGTGTAGGTAGCGGGACGTTGATCTACCATGGGGTTACTCTGGGAGCTAAAAATGTTACAACAGGGAAAAGGCACCCTATAGTTGGTAAAAATGTGATGATTGGCGCTGGAGCTAAGGTTCTTGGACACATATACATAGGAGATGAATCGGTCATTGGTGCTAATTCCGTTGTTTTAATGGACGTACCACCTAAATCCTTGGCAGTTGGTGTACCAGCAAAAATCAAAAAAACCAACTGTCCGTCTTCTAATTACTATGACTTAAACAATACAATAAACTCGGATTTTGTGATTTAGATAATTCAATTTAAGAAGCTATGAAAACAAGTATCAGAGTTAGATTGTGTTGTGAATATAATCTGAAACAAAATAAAATTGATGGAAGGTGATCTTTTGATTTACACGTCGATAGGAAATACTCCAATTATTACCTTATCAAAAATCCTTCAACCTGGAAGGGTTTTTGTTAAATTAGAAAAAAATAATCCCGCAGGTAGCGTAAAAGATAGACCCGCATTTTTTATGATAAAAGATGGTGAAATTAAGAACAAACTCAATGAAAATCAAAATATCATCGTAGAACCAACGAGTGGCAACACCGGTATAGCTTTGGCAGCAATGGGTAGAAGTAGAGGCTATCGAGTCATATTAACTATGCCAGAAAGTATGAGTGAAGAAAGAAAGAAAATTTTAAAATTTTTTGGTGCCGAGTTGATACTTACTCCCGCCGATCAAGGAATGAAGGGGGCAATAAACAAGGCTTTAGAGATCGTGAATGAAACAAAAGGGTATATGCCTAACCAGTTTTCAAATCCCGCCAATCCATATTCACATGAAGTAACTACAGGGCCTGAAATTATCAAACAGATGGACTATTCTTTGGATGCCTTTGTTGCAGGTGTAGGAACCGGTGGAACGATAACCGGGGTAGCAAGGGCGTTGAAAAAAGCATTCTCAGAATGTGTTAGAATAGTTGCTATAGAGCCTTCCAATTCGCCCGTTATATCGGGAAGTAACCCTGGTAAACATAAGATTCAAGGCATAGGAGCGGGATTTATTCCAGATAATTTGGATCTAAATTTAGTAGACGAAATAATGCAGATAAATGATGAAGAAGCTATTGAAATGACTAAGCGACTTGCAAAAGACGAAGGTTTATTTGTGGGGATATCTTCAGGTGCAAACATAGCGGCAGCGATCAAACTCTCGGATAGAATGGGAAAAGGTAGAAGAATTGTTACCATTGCCCCCGATAGTGGAGATAAATATATGAGCTTATTATAAAGCTATTTTAACAAAGAAATGGTATAATTAGTTTCTATCTTATATGAAGTAAAGAGACATAGAACAGGAGGAATTATTAATGTCGGAAAAGTATTGCTCTTTTTGTGGTAAACCATCAAGTCAAGCAGAAGCCTTAATTGCGGGGCCAAACGGCATTTATATCTGTGATGAGTGTATAAATCTTTTTCAAGAGTTAGTTGAAGAAAATAAGGCAAAAAAAGAGGAAAAGAATGAAACAAAGGTTAAAACTCTTCCAACCCCAAGAGAGATTAAATCTGAACTGGATAAATATGTAATTGGCCAAGAGACAGCAAAAAAAATAATTTCTGTGGCTGTTTATAATCACTACAAAAGAATTTTTTCTTCAAAGAACATAAATGACGTTGAGTTGGATAAATCTAACGTTTTAATGATCGGACCTACGGGCACTGGAAAAACTTTGATCGCTCAAACTTTGGCTAAGGTATTAGACGTTCCCTTTGCAATTGCAGATGCAACAACCTTAACTGAAGCTGGTTATGTTGGAGATGACGTTGAAAACGTTATACTAAGACTTTTGCAAGCTTGTGATTACGACGTAAAAAGGGCTGAAAAAGGAATAATTTATATCGATGAAATTGATAAAATTGCTCGAAAATCACCAAATCCTTCAATTACTAGGGATGTTTCTGGTGAAGGGGTACAACAAGCATTACTTAAAATAGTTGAAGGAACTTTAGCTAACGTTCCTCCTCAAGGAGGAAGAAAACATCCTTACCAAGAATTTATCCAAATAGATACCTCCAAGATCCTTTTCATTGCAGGAGGAGCCTTTGATGGTTTAACAGACATAATAAAACATAGGGTAAAGGATTCTTCTTTAGGATTTGGAGCCGACATAAAAAGTAATAATAAACAAAGAGAAGGCGAGATCTTAAAGAATATTGTTCAAGATGATCTTATTAAGTATGGATTAATTCCAGAATTTGTAGGAAGGTTCCCTGTGGTTTCAACCCTTAACGATTTGGATGAAGAAGACCTGGTTAAGATCGCCATGGAACCTAAGAATGCGTTATTCAAGCAATATCAAAAGATGTTGGAAATAGAAGGTATAAATCTAGAAATCACAACCCAAGCCATGAAAGAGATATGTTCTCAAGCCTTGAAACGGGGAACAGGTGCAAGGGCATTAAAGACTATATTTGAAGAAATAATGCTTGACATAATGTATGAAGCGCCTGAGATAAAAAATAAAGTTAATAAAATTGTTATAGATGAAGAGGTAGTAAATAAGAAAAAACCAGCTGTCAAAAGGAAAGAAACCGCTTGAACACAGAAAACGAAAAAGAGCCTATCATTTTTGGAATAGAAACATCATGTGATGAAACTGCTGTTGCAATATTAAAAGGTAAAGATAAAATTCTTTCTAATTTAGTTTATTCACAGATCGATGTTCATAAGGTATTTGGTGGTGTTGTACCAGAAGTTGCCGCTCGAAAACATGTCGAAGTTTTGTACAAACTAAGTTTAAAAGCTTTCGAAGAAGCAGAAATAACTCCATATAACATAGATGCGATTGCTGTATCTTTTGGCCCTGGATTAATCGGGGCCTTACTTATTGGAGTAAGTTTTGCTAAAGGGATGTCATTATCCTTGGGTAAACCGTTAATTGGTGTAAACCATTTAATGGGCCATATATACGCTAACTTCCTTGATTTCCCAAAACTGAAACCTCCTTTTGTCACATTATTAGTCTCCGGTGGGCATACAGCAATTTTGTTGGTTAAAGATTACTTGGATTTTGAAATAATAGGAGAAACACGTGATGATGCGGCAGGAGAAGCATTTGATAAAGTTGCAAGGATTTTGGATTTGGGTTATCCAGGAGGGCCAGTTATAGATGAAATTTCAAAAAAAGCTCAAAAATTGTACGATTTTCCAAGGCCGTTGTACGATAGAGGATACGACTTTTCTTTTTCTGGCTTAAAAACATCTGTTTTGTATTTTGTAAGAGACTACCCCCATTCAAAAAAAGAAGATATAGCGGCTTCATTTCAAGAAGCGATAATAGACACCCTAGTTCATAAAGTAACTAAATTTGCAATTAAAGAAAATATAAAAGACATTGTAATTGCAGGGGGAGTTGCCGCTAACTCTTTATTGAGAAAAAAATTAAATACTTTTAAAGACAAATTGAATATCTATTATCCAAGACAATCGTTATGTACTGATAATGCAGCGATGATATGCCGCGCTGGATACGAAAAGTATGTAAGAACCATGTTTGATACATTAGATTTGGATGTTGTTCCTAATTTGGGAATATCTAAAATATAACGATACTTAGTTTGGGAATGGTTGACGGTAAGGGATTATTATGATATAATAATTTTCAGAAAAGTTAATAATTATTATGGAGAGATGGCCGAGTGGTCGAAGGCGCACGCCTGGAGAGCGTGTGATGGTTAAAAGCTGTCCGTGGGTTCAAATCCCACTCTCTCCGCCATTAAAATAAAATAAATGCTGGAAATTCCCAGCATTTATTTTATTATTTTCTTATTTTACAGTTTCTTTCATCCCAGCTTTTATTGCCTTTAGGTTTATTTCTAACAAGTCTTTCTTTTTCCCTGTTAATTTCTCTTTCAACGCTTCCTCTACCGCCTCAGAACTGACTGCTTGAGTTATTTTTAAGTACGCTCCCAGCATAACCATATTTAAAACTTTTAAATTACCAAGTTCCTCTGCTATTTCATTAGCAGGGACTTTTACTAAATGTATATCTTTTCTTTCTGGTTTTCTATCTATTACAGAAGAATTGATCAACAATAATCCATTCTCTTTTAGGGCTTTTTCAAACTTTACCATAGAAGGAATATTGAATGCAGCAACTTCATTCGGTTCATCCAATACCGGTGAAGCTATGTATTCATCAGAAATTATTACCGTACAGTTCGCGGTCCCACCTCGCATTTCAGGTCCGTAGGATGGAAGCCATGTGGTATATTTTCCATCAATCATAGCCGCTAAAGAAATTATTTGACCGAAAAGCATGACCCCTTGCCCACCAAAACCGGCGGCTATTAATCCATGGTATGACATAAAAACACCTCCATTTATTTATTTCCTTAGTTACTTTTGAGATCAAGGGAATATAAGATGATTAGCGAATATTTCCCACTTTATCAACATATACACCCAAAGGAAACTCCTTTACCATATTATCTTCCAACCACTTCATAGATTCTATAGGTGTTAATCCCCAATTAGTAGGGCATGTTGATAAAACTTCAACTAATCCAAAGCCTATATTATTGAGTTGGGCATAAAAAGCCTTTTTTAAATACTTTTTTGTTTTTATTACGTCTTGTGGAGTTATAACTTTTGTACGAGCGAGAAATGCCACTCCTGACAATTCTTTTAGAACCTCTGAAACATGAATAGGATAACCTTCTATATTTTCTCTTCTTCCGTATGGGGTAGTTGTAGTTTTCATTCCTAAAAGGGTAGTTGGTGCCATTTGCCCTCCTGTCATACCGTATATAGCATTGTTTATAAAAATAGTAGTAATACGTTCTCCTCTATTTGCAGCATGAATTATTTCTGCTGTACCAATAGCTGCTAAGTCACCATCACCTTGATATGTAAAAACAACGTTATCCGGACGGGCCCTTTTGAGACCAGTAGCAACTGCGGGTGCTCTTCCGTGTGCAGCTACTGTACCGTCTACATCAAAAAATTCATAAGCAAATACGGAACATCCAACAGGTGCAACCATGATGGTTTTACCTTGTATTTCTAGCTCATCAATTACCTCAGCGATTAATCTGTGAACAATTCCGTGAGAACAACCAGGGCAATATGTAAACTCTTTTCCACTTAATGAAGTCGGTGTTTTAAATCTTTCTGCATAGGCCATTAATTTCACCTTCTTTTAAATTATTTCCATTAATTTTGCAAGTACTTCTCCTGGGGCAGGAACAACGCCACCCATTCTTCCATAAAATTCTACTGGCTTTCTTCCGTTGACTGCCAGTCTCACATCTTCCACCATCTGGCCGGAGCTCATTTCTACCGTGAAGAAAAATTTAGCTTGTTCGGTGTACTTTGATAACTCTTCATATGGGAAAGGCCATAAACTTATTGGACGAAATACTCCTGCTTTTACCCCTTTCTCTCTGGCACTATCCGCAACTGATTTTACTATTCTTCCCATCGTTCCATATGCCACAAGCACAACTTCAGCATCGTTTAATTTGTATTCTTCAAATAATTTTTCTTCTTTTACTATTGTTTTGTATTTTTCATGTCTTTGAATATTCATTTTTTCCAATTTTACAGGGTCCAAATCAAAGGATGTAACCCTGTGAGGTTCTCGCTGCATATTGGTTCCAGTCAATGCCCAATCTGAATGATCGGGGAGAGTGTTTAAATTCTTAAAGTTGGGAAATGAAACTGGTTCCATCATTTGACCGAGTAATCCGTCTGTCAACAGTAACACGGGAATTCTGTACTTATCGGCAACATCGAAAGCACGAACTGTTAATTCCACAGCTTCTTGTAAGGATTCGGGACCATATACGATCAACTTATAATCGCCGTGTCCACCACCTTTTGTGGCTTGAAAATAGTCCGATTGCGCTGGTTGAATATCTCCTAAGCCAGGTCCTCCTCTTACAACATTAACAAAAACGCATGGCAGCTCAGCCCCCGCTATGTAAGAAACTCCTTCTTGCATCAAAGAGTATCCAGGGGAAGAAGTAGAGGTCATAACCCTTTTTCCAGTGCAAGCGGCTCCATATATCATATTTGCAACAGCAACTTCGCTTTCAGCTTGTAAAAAAGTCCCATTTACCTCTGGTAATCTTCTTGCCATGTATTCTGTTAATTCGCTTTGAGGCGTGATAGGGTAACCAAAATATAATCTACATCCTGCTCTTATTGCAGCTTCGGCAATTGCTTCAGTACCTTTAACCATAACTTTTTCGACTTTTTCCATAATAAATCAACTCCTTGCCTTTTCTAATACTTTTACGGTTATACATACATCAGGACACATTTGATAGCAAAAACCGCATCCTATACAATTTTCAATGTTTTTTACTTGTGACGGATGATACCCTTTGTTGTTATATGCTTTAGAAAATTCAAGGACATCTTTGGGACAAGCTTCAATACATAGTCCACACCCTTTGCATCTTTCTTTATCGATATCAATTGCAAATTTTGTCTCTTTCATCGTTTTCCCTCCAATCATTCAATTATTGCTGACTTTAGAAGTTCTAAAACTTGTTTTAGCGCCCTTTCACCCCGCAGCCCGCCCAGAGAGGAGAGGAGGGCTTCGCCCTGTAACCCTTTTAAAATCAAAATATTATTGTTGAGAATTATTTTGTTTCTAAAGTGTCTATTATTTCTTAGAGTGATCGGAATCTTACGTATCTATGCCAAAAAACCGTAATCCTCAAAAAATCTTTGAATCACAAATTTTTCGAACTTAGTATTTATCTTATCTTCTAAATCTTTTGATACTACTGTAAATGCAACGGGAATATTTGTTATTTGGGAAACTTCTTCTATTATGTTTTCTCCTTCTTCTATGATCTCTTTAGTTGTTTCGTTTTGAACGTTCGAATTTACAACCAAATAATTTATTTTTAATCTTGAACTACTTTCTAAAGATTGTAAATTCTTTATTATATATTCCTTCGTTCTCATAAAAGGCCTTCTCGTATTGATTACAAGGTAAAGTGCACATTTTGAACCATCTATATAATTTTTTAAAGATCCTAAAACTTTTACACCGTCTTCGTTTCCTCCCACATCAATTACCGTCTTATAATCTTTGTTTGTTATGTAGCCTCCTATTTCACCTGGAACGATAGGTATGTCTGCATGCATGTATTTAGCTGGGGGAGTGATTACTTTAATATCTTTTTGATTCAATTCTTTTATTTTATCGCGGACCCGAAAGTATGGACTTATGATATCTAAATCCGCAATCGCAACATTTTTGTGTTCTTTTTTTAACTCTGAGGCTATGTTCATAGAAACTTCTGTTTTTCCGGAACCAAACATTCCAATGAAAATATGAACTTGATAATCTTTTAATAAATTTTTCAACATATATTTAGAGCTCCTTTATTAGTACGTTTTTGCTGATTCTTCTTTTTTTAAAATTCTAAGTGCCCCAAGGGCTAAAGCTTTTTCTTCGTCTCCTCCAGGAAACACATAAACGGGAGCGATAAAACTTACTTTCTCTTTTATTTGAGGAACAAGAAATTCATTTTCATATGCCATTCCTCCGGTTAAAGCTATGGCGTTTACATCAAAATTCAATACCGCAGACATTTTCCCTATCCATTTAACTATTTGATGTATCAATCCAAAATATACTAATTCAGCATTTTTATCTCCACTTTTTATTCTTTTTACTACCTCTCTCACATCATTGGTACCTAAATAAGCAATTAACCCCCCATTACCTTTTATGAGCTTTCTTATTTCTTTTTCGGAATACTTCCCTGAATAGCAAAGTTCTATAAATCCAACAAGAGGTAAGGTCCCTGATCTTTCTGGAGTAAAAGGCCCGTCTCCATCAAGGGCGTTGTTAACATCGACTACCCTGCCTTTTTTGTGAGCTCCTATGGATATACCCCCGCCCATATGAACAATAATAAGATTTAAATCGTAATAATTTCTACCCAATTTTTCACTGAGAGATCTTGCCACCGCTTTTTGATTTAGAGCATGAAAAATAGATTTTCTTTGAAAAAGAGGATAGCCTGAAACCCTTGCTAAATCTTCCATCTCATCTACCACAACAGGATCAGCTATGTAAGCTTTTACACCAATATGTTCTGCTAATTCGCTTGCTATTAGAGCCCCTAAATTCGATTCATGTTCTCCATATTTAGCGTTTTTCAATTCTTCGAGCATCTGATCGTTTATTTCATAAGTCCCACTTGGTATAGGCCTTAATAGGCCTCCACGTCCAATGATGGCTGAAAAACTGTATAAGTTTATTCCTTCTTCTTTCAAAAACTGTAAAATCATATTCTTCCTAAATTCGTATTGATCGGCAACGGTCTTGAATTTTTTTAATTCATTCACATCGTGATCTATGATTTTTTTTAGTCTTTGATTTTCATCTTCATAAACAGCTATTTTGGTAGATGTGGAGCCTGGATTAATAACGAGAATTTTAAACATATGAATTCTCCTTTTTAAATTTATGACATCAAGATTGAAAAAGCTATAGCGTTTAGTTTGGATTCGTCACTATCGGCTCTAGATGTTAAAACCACTGGCTTTTTGCCACCTACAATTGAACTTGCTAGCTTTGCATCTGCGAAATATACCAAGGTTTTATATAATATATTTCCTGCTTCTATATCGGGCATGATTAATATATCCGCGTCTCCAGCGACATCGCTTTTTATTCCTTTGTGTATAGCTGCTTCTTTAGATATAGCATTGTCCATAGCGAAAGGTCCATCTACAATGCACCCTTTTACCTGACCTCTTCTGTACATTTGAGTTAATATTGCTGCCTCAACTGTTACAGGCATTTTCGGATTAACCTTTTCTAATGCCCCTACAACGGCAACTTTTGGTGTTTCTATACCTAACTTATGGGCTACTGAAACAGCGTTGTTTATAATATCAACTTTTTGCTCGAGAGTTGGAGCTATCACCATACCAGCATCAGAGATTATCAACAATTTATGGTATCTGGGTATTTCAAAGATGCAAACTAAATTCATCGTTTTTCCGGTTTTTAACCCATATTCATCCTTTAAATATTCGGATAATATTTCTGAAGTGTTCAATTTTCCTTTCATAGGTAGATCTGCTTCTCCATTGGCAACAGCTTGTATGGCACCTTTCGCCGCTTCAAGAGGTGTAGAAGCATCTCTGATTTCTATGTTAGTAGTGTCAAGTCCAATTTCTTCTGAGATTTGTTGGATTTTTAATTTATCACCAAACAATATAAAGTTACATAAATCGATTTCTTTAGCTTTTTGAACAGCTTTCAAAACAACCTCGTCTTCCGCAGCTGCCACTGCAATCGTTTTTGATCTGTGCTCATTTTTTACTAATTCGATAATTTGTTTTATACTCTCAATTTTCATGAGATATTTTCAGCCTCCCATACCTTTGTTTTTTCTAATTGATTGAGAGCTCTCAAAGCTCCTAAAGCGAGCCCTTCCATTTCATAAGCTCCAGGATAAACCATTACTACACCTAACTTATCGATTCTTCTTTTGATCAATTGAACAAAATAATCACTGTGAGCCATGCCACCAGTTAATATAATGGCATCAAGATCTCCACCTAAGATTGCTGCCATCCCACCTATTTCCTTTGCAACTTGGTACGCCATGGCTTCTACAATTAATTTTGCATATTCATCTTTTTCGGCAAGTTTTAAAGCGTCTTTTAAACTTGCTGTTTTTAAATACGCAAACAAACCCCCTTTTCCTACAAACGTAGATTTGACATCGTTTTTGGAGTAAGAATGCATGTTGTTAAAAATCCATTTTGCGAGGTCCCCTATTGGTAATTCTCCTGTTCTTTGTGAACTAAAAGGTCCTTCATCTGTTGCATTGTTAACATCGATCATAAAGCCTTTTCTTTGAGCACCTACGGAGATTCCACCACCCAAATGAGCTATAACAAAATTACATTTTTCATATTCTTTGTTCAATTCCTTTGCCGCAAATCTCGCAACAATTTTCATGTTCAAAGCGTGGAATAAACTGTGCCTTTCAAGTTGAGGTATTCCTGAAATTCTAGCCTCGGGGATGAACTCATCAACAGAAATAGGATCGGTAATGAAAACAGGTAGGTCTTTGGAGGATTTTTTCGATAGTTCAAAAGCCATTACGGCAGCTAAGTTTGATGCATGTTCAACTCTTGTTTTGGTTTTAAGATAATTAACCATATTCTCATCCACACGATAAGTTCCGCTTTTCATAGGAGGGAGTATCCCCCCCCTAGCAGCTATCGCATCTAATTCATCGATAGATATGTTGTATTTTTCAAGAAAATACTCAACGCACTTCTTACGAAAAGGCAGTTGATCCATAATCGTTTTGCAATTTTCTATTTCGTTAACGGCGTGTTCTATACTTTCAGAAATAACTTCATTGTTGTCTTCAAAAATTGAGAGTTTCGTAGACGTTGACCCTGGATTTATAACCAATATTTTATACATAAAGCTCCTCCTATAAATTAGTTTTTTAGGATTAGCTTCCCAAAGATTTCGTATTCATATAATTTTCTGCAACTTTTTTCAACCTTCTTATTCCCTCTTTTATTTCTTCGTGTGAAGGAAGGCAGAAGGATAAACGCATATGATTTTTTTCGATCTCGTTTACATAAAAAGCCTCTCCGGGAACGTACAATACTTTGTTCTTCTTCGCTTCTTCGAACATTTCGATGGTATCTACCCATTCAGGAAAAGTTAACCATATGAAAAGTCCACCTTCAGGGCGTGTCCAGCTTACTCCTTCTATATCGCCAAATTCCTTTTCTAAGGCATCCAACATAGTGTCTTTTTTTGACTTATAAAGTTCTAATGTGGGTTTTAACTCTTCTATCCTATCATGAGTTTGGAGATATCTAGCAGCTAACCTTTGAGTCAAAGATGGGGTACATAGATCCACACCTTGTTTAATAATTGTAAACTTCCTTAATAAGTCTGCCGAGGCAATAATTATTCCAATTCTCAGACCAGGACATAAAATCTTAGAAAAAGTGTTCAGTAGGATTGTCCTTTCTGGCTCAAGAGAGTAAATCGATGGAACGGGTTCTCCCTCAAATCTCAATGAACCATATGGGTTGTCTTCAACAATCAAAAAGTCGTATTTATGTGCTAAGTTAATCAGTTTTTTTCTTTTTTGTAGAGGCATAGTTACTCCTGCAGGATTTTGAAATGTTGGTACTACATAAACGAATTTAAACTTATCAATTTCTCCCCTATTTACTAACTCGTCCAATTTTTCTTCAAGGATATCCACATTCATCCCATCATCTTCCAGGGGTATTTCCAAAAATTTAGGAAACATTTGCTTAAAAGCACTGACTGCACCTAAATATACCGGTTTTCCAACAGCACAGTAAGAATCTTCATCGAGCAAGGTCAGACCTATCAACTGCAAGGCTTGTTGGGAGCCAACAGTTACTAACATATTCTCTGGAGATACACCTTCTATACCTTCATGTTTTTTTAGTAGCTTTATATAAGCATTTTTTAATTCATTATCTCCTTCGGAGGGACCATACTGAAGAGTTATTTTGTATTCTTCTTTAACAATTTTTGCAGCAATTTCTCCTAATTCTTCCCGAGGAAAGGTCTCCGGATCAGGTACACCCCCACCAAAAGATATCATCCCTGGCTCTGAAGCTACCTTTAATAATTCCCTTATAATGCTTGCTTTTGCAGTTTTTGCAACTTGTGAAAACTTTTTTTCATAGTTCATAGTTTTGCCCCCCTTTTTTTATTATTTACCTTACAATTCAATTATAATCAAATAAAGGAGATAAGTCAAAGTCGATTACAACCGATTACAGACGTTTATAGTTGATTAGAAGTGATTATTGCCGATATGAAAAAAATTTCATGAAAAATATTTCATTATAAAAATTTAACATTGAGATATGATAACAGACCTTAATTAATTTCGAAAACCCAATAGTGTGTTAAAATATTAGAAATATAATTATTTAATGAGTTATCTTAGAATTTTAAAAAAGGGGTGTTGCCAGTGTGGGAAGCTTTAAAGGGTTCTGATAAAGAAGTTTATGAAATTCTTCAAAAAGAGCTTAAAAGGCAAGAGTATGGTTTAGAATTGATCGCATCAGAGAATTATGCGTCAAAATCAGTCATGGAAGCTGCAGGAAGCATTTTTACTAATAAATACGCTGAAGGTTACCCGAAAAGAAGATATTACGGAGGTTGTGAATATATAGATGAAATTGAGACGCTTGCTAGAGAAAGGGCAAAAGAACTTTTCAATGCAAAGTTTGCAAACGTTCAACCCCATTCAGGATCTCAAGCAAATATGGGTGCTTACCTTGCACTCATGAAACCAGGGGATACGTTAATGGGAATGTCGTTGAGTCATGGTGGCCATCTAACCCATGGTTCCCCCGTAAATTTCTCAGGTATGTTGTTCAATGTTGTTTCTTATGGCGTCGATGAAGAAACAGAAACTATCAATTATGATGAGATTGAAAGAATAGCTAAGAATGCAAAACCTAAAGTTATCGTGGCAGGTGGAAGTGCATATTCTAGGATAATAGATTTTAAAAGATTTAGAGAGATAGCCGATAAGGTTGGTGCTTATTTAGTGGTTGATATGGCCCATTTTGCTGGATTAGTTGCTGCTGATATTCATCCAAACCCAGTTGAGTATGCCCATGTCGTAACTTCAACAACGCATAAAACTTTAAGAGGACCTAGGGGTGGAATCATTTTAACGAATGATAGTGAAATTTACAAGTCGATCAATAAAATTATTTTCCCAGGCATACAAGGTGGTCCTTTAGAACATATAATTGCTGCAAAAGCCGTTGCTTTTAAAGAAGCTATGAGTGAAAAGTTCAAAGAATATCAAAGACAAGTCGTTAGAAATTCTAAAACTTTAAGCCAAGAACTTTCTAATAAAAATTTGAAAATTGTCTCAGGAGGAACGGATACCCATTTGTTCTTGGTGGATCTCTCTGAGCTGAATATAACAGGGAAAGCTCTTGAAAAGGCTTTAGGACAGTGTGATATTACGGTTAACAAAAACACTGTTCCAAAAGAAAAGTTGTCCCCTTTTGTTACTAGTGGAATAAGAATAGGTACGCCAGCAGTTACCACACGTGGGATGAAAGAGGAAGAAATGAAAGAAATCGCTTCAATGATAGCAAAAGTTGCAAACAATCTTCTTGATGAAGAAGGGAATATAGATAAAGATTTAGCACAAGAAGTAAAGGACGATGTTGTTTCTTTTTGTCAACGTTTCCCAATGTATGCAGATCTTGTAGAGTAAGAGGGACACCCAAGGGTGTCCCCTCTATATTATTTCCAACTATTTAAATTTTCTTGCTGCTCTTTGGATAAGGTGTCTATCTCGATCCCTAAAGTTTTTAGTTTGATTTGTGCTATTTTTTCGTCTATTTCATATGGTACGGGAGAAATATTTACTTTCATTTTTTCGTGGTTTTCTTTTATGTATTTTGCACCTTCTAATTGTAAACTAAAAGAAAGATCCATTATTTCTGCCGGATGACCGTCTCCGTTAACTAGATTAACCAGTCTTCCTTGTCCTAATAAAAATACGCTTTTGCCGTTAGGTAATTTGTATTCTTCTACTCCGTTTCTTACATTGATTTTGTCTACTGCAATTTCTTCCAAATCTTTAACCTTTACTTCTACATCAAAATGTCCCGCGTTGGAAAGAATTGCCCCGTCTTTCATTTCTAAAAAGTGCCTTTTTGTTATTACATCGATGTCACCTGTTACTGTTACAAAAAAATCCCCATATTTTACCGCCTCATCCATTTTCATAACCCTAAAGCCATCCATTATCGCTTCGTTAGCCTTTATTGGATCAACTTCAGTTATTATTACGTTGGCTCCTAACCCTTTTGCTCTCATAGCAACGCCTTTACCACACCAACCGTATCCTGCCACAACTACTACTTTTCCCGAAACAGAAAGATTGGTGGATCTCATAATTCCATCCCACGTTGATTGGCCTGTACCATATCTGTTATCGAATAAATACTTCATGTAAGAGTCGTTTACTAAAATTACAGGTACGGGTAATTTATTTTCTTTGAAAAGGGATTTGTATCTTTTTACACCTGTGGTTGTTTCTTCACATATTCCCCACAGATTGCTTACTTTTTCAGGGTATTTTTCTATTAAGGTTATCCCCAAATCTGCTCCGTCGTCTAAAATTATGTTAGGATTAGTTGATAAGATTTTATCGATATTTTTCCAATAGACTGTTTCATCTAAACTTCTTTCTGCATGGACGTTGAGTCCATATTCTTTGAGAGCTTCTACGACATCTTCTTGGGTGGATAATGGATTACTTCCTGTTATGGCAACATTGGCACCTAATTCCTTCAAAACTATTCCTAAGTAAGCAGTTTTTGCCTCTAAATGGATGCTTATAGCCACATTTACCCCTTCAAAGGGGTTTTCTGTTTGGTATAGATTTTTTAAATAGTTTAAGACTTTCATGTGTTTTTTTACCCATTCTATTTTCTTTTTACCGCTTTCTGCTAGTGAAGTCATCTTACTCCTCCTCTTATGTTTAAAATTATACTCTAAAACATTGTATATAGCGCCCATTCCCCGCTCCCCACCCATGGCCATTAAGGGGTAAACCCCTTAAGATCCCCAAACACATTTGCTTCGCAAATGAGAATGAGAATGAGGATGTTACTTCTAAAGCAACACATCATTTGTTTCACAAATGAGAATATGGAAATTGTTTCACAAGCACCATGAAAAACCATTTTGCACAAATCAGCAACAAGCTTTTTGCATAAAACAGCAAAAGCTTCGCAAATGAGAATTTGGAAGTTAATTCTAAGGCTTTATAAAAGACATTTTGCACAAGGCTGCAAAAGGGCTTCGCCATGTCTCTATCTGTATAGGTATTGGCAGATCCTCCAACCAAATAATAGTCTCAGCGCTTCATAAAATGGTAGATCTAAAAAGAATGTGAAATTCTTTTGATACTTGGTTTTTAGATCCATTGTTGCTTTGTTTAGGTTGTCATAATAGTTGGGACCTTTTAAATTGATTTTGATCCCTGTTTTGCGTTGCGAAAATAGATCTGTGATAATTTTTTTAGAGGTAGTTTCCGTAGAAGATAAAAATATTAATGGAACATTATTGAAATTACTTTCAATTTTTTTAGCATACGAGTTAAATTGTTGTATATCTTTTTCTTGGTAATATTTGTAGAGCAATAGTTCGTATAGTTCTGAATCTTCTGCTTTGTAAGGTTTAGGATTACCCATTTGAAATAGTATTCTTTCGTAAAAAGGGCAATAATTGGGAAGTTCTACTTTTTCGGAGTTTGATAAGATTTTGATACAGTTTATACATGGAGTTTTATCTTCCTTCAATAGAGCAAAACTAGAGAAGGCTTTTTCCGAATCAGAAATAAAGAGACTTACATAATAGTTTATCAAATTTACAACCCTTTTTGCTCTCCCCTCAAGGTAAGCTTTTGATAAAAAGGACAAAGCTTTTTGAAAATCTTTCTCGTAAGCGTTCAACCCCATGCTTATAAATGAATAATCTAAAAAGGAATTAGCTAATTTAATCATTTGATAGGCGTTATAAAAATCTTTCCTTTTTAGGAAGAATAGGCTAAGGGTTAAATAAACTAAACCATTCTTTGGATGTGTACTGATTAATTCAGTAAAATATTTGTTTGCGTCTTCGTCATTCCTTATTATTTTCAAAAAACCTCGGTTTATCTTTGAGTTTATGTCGTTTTTTCCTTCAAAAAATCTTTCGGCTTTTTGAAAATCGTTTCTGAATAAATGCATCATGCCGAATTGATTTGAATATTCTTGTAGAGATTTACTACTTAATCTAAGTTCAAAAAAATTCGTTAATTTTTCGTTCGATAGATCTATATCGTAAATTATCAAGTCAAACCAATTATTTATATTGTTTATAGAAACAGCTATTTTTTCTATTTCGTAGTCAGCTTTATAGATGGTTTTAGCTGTTTTCTTTTTCTGGTGTGTGTCAGGTTTCCTTATACCCTTTTTTTCTAATTCTTTTTCGATTTCTTCTTTTATTTTGTATAAATTTCGCAATTTATCTTCTTCATTATTATTTCCATTTTTATCAGTCAATTTTTTCACTCCTATCTAAACTGAAACTGAAAAAAGAATCTTTTCCAATTATTATATGATCGTTCATGTTGATGCCTAAAATTTCGCCAGATTCCATAATTTTTTTGGTAATGTCCATATCGTGCATACTTGGTGTGGGATCCCCTGACGGGTGATTGTGTACTAAAATGAACGATACAGCGTTGTACATTATAGCTTCTTTAAAAATATCTCTCGGGTGAGCAATTGACATATTTACAGTTCCATTGGAAATGTCTTTAATAGTAATGATGTGAAGTTTAGAATCTAAAAAAATAGCTCTCACGGTTTCTTTGGTTAGATATATCATGTCCTCACAAACATGGTATGCCTCTTTTGGAGATGTGATCTTTTGGTACTTTTGACGCAACTTCTGAAGGTGATACCTTTTCCCTATTTCTAATGCAGCTTTTAGATTTATTGCGCCAACCTTTCCTATTCCTTTTTCTTTTGATATTTCTTCAAGTGATATATCGACCAAATGGCTCAATGTTTTATATTTTTTCAATATCTGTTCAGACACATCAAATACGTTATAATTTTTTATTCCATGTCTTAGGATGATAGCAATTAATTCCTCGTCTTTGAGAGATTGTGGGCCATATTTTTCTAGCTTCTCTCTTGGTTTTAGTTCATCTTCCATTATTTTCTCCTTTTCTGATTTTTGATAGAAATTTTTGGAATAATTTTATAAGGTTGCCAAAATTTGTCTCAATTGCCAATATAGTTTTGCTAATGGAAGACCCATTATGTTATAGTAATCACCTTCTATTTTTTTTACAAAAACAGCAGCAAAATCTTGAATAGCATAAGCTCCTGCTTTGTCAAAGACACTGTTATTTTTTATATAAAAATCTATCACTTCTTCATCTAGTTTATAAAAAGTAACCTTCGAAACTTCATAAAAAGAAACTAATTTTTTTAGTGACCTTAAAGTTATCCCTGTGTAAACACAATGAGTTTTATTTGATAAAGTTTGAAGCATGTTGAAAGCTTCATCATAGTCGTGAGGCTTTCCAAATATTTTTCCATCCAAAGTTACTATAGTATCAGCCGTTATGAGAAGTTCTTCCGGTGAAATTTCTATATTTTTACTTTTTTTATATGAAATTTCTTGTACAATTTCAGAAGGTGCTGCAGAATTATAAGCTTCGTCAGTATTGGCTGTTCTGATCGAGAAACTTTTTGTTATTAATTTTAAAAGTTCTTGCCTTCGAGGGGATGAGGATCCCAAAACTAATTCAACTTTTGAATCTATCAAGGTTCACACTCCTTAAAATATAGTTCACAATTGTTGCGTTTATAAATGCCGTTATTATACCAAAAAAAAGCATGTAAGGGAAATACCAAAAAACATTAGCTGATTTAACAATAAAAAGACTGGCGATAATTAATTGTACAGCGTTGCTAAAAAAGGCTCCTATTTCACTAATCCCTAAGATACCAAATTTATTAGTAAATTTGAAGAACAAGGACATAGATAAAGCACTGGCAAGTGAGCCGCCTAATCCCATCCAAAACATCGGAGATAGAAATCTTCCACTTAGTATTGAACCAAGCAACGTTTTTAAAAGGGCTATGTACAAAGTATTAGTAACGCTAATTCCACTTACTACAGACAACAACAAAGGGAAGTTCGAAAATCCCCATCTCGCTCCTGGAACAGAAACAGGCATGGGTAAAAAGGATTCAACATAGTAAATTGCTGAGGCCAACGCCGTTAAAATCGCTATGTGGGATATTGTTTTTGTTCTTTTTACCATGTATAGATGTCGATCCCCTCACCATTTTGTGTGCCTAATGGTTTTACGATTATTTCATTTGGAATGCAAATAATTGGTTGATTAGGGTTTTCCACCCATCCGGTATTTTCACAGACTTTCAATGGGCATGATGAATCGGTTACTCTAATTCTTTGATCTACGTATTCTACGTTCATCAATAACTCACCTTCATCGTTTATTACACTGTAAGTGCCTTCTTTTGTTATTTGTAAAATTTGATCTCCTTTTAAGTGAACTTCTGCGCCGATTATTCCCTGATTTGGGGACGCATTCATAAAAATCATCACTAAAACTAATAATATTACAACTATAAGAAGGTATAGATCATTCTTTTTAGTAAATTTCATCAAGTATCACATTTTCTCTCGAAAATAATCAAATCCTTTGGTTTGGACGCTTTCTCCAGCTGGAGATATAACAAAAGCTTGAATGCCGAAATCTGTGAAATAATCCAAGGCAGGGTTATCGTATCCTAAAACAAAAAGAGCGGTAGAAAAGACATCAGCTATCATTGCTTTTTCTGCTATCACGGTTACACTGGATGCATTTCTTGCTGGGTATCCATCTTCTGGGTCTATAATATGATGATATTTTTTACCGTCTTCGGTAAAAAATCTTTCGTAGTCCCCGGACGTCACCACTGCACCGCTTGTCAAATAAATTGTATCTATGGATTTTAAGGCATCTTGTGAAAAAGGATCCCTTATTCCTATAACCCATGGAAGTTCTCCAAACTTCGGACCTATTATTCCAATATCTCCCCCAGCATCGACAAAGCCTGTAGCTTCAGGATCTATCCCCTTAATCTTTTGGATCACTAAATCAATTGCATATCCCTTGGCTATTCCTCCTAAGTCCACTTCTACACCGTCTTTTAGTAAAGAGATTTCTCTATTTTTTTCATCAACTTTTATGAATCTATAATCAACGTTTTCTAATGCTTTGTTGATCTCTTCTTGAGTTGGAACTTTTTTTTGAGAATTTATGTCATCAAATCCCCACAATTTGAGCAACGGTCTTACAGTAGGATCAAAAGCTCCACCAGTTATTACCGCATAATTGTAGGCAGCTTGAAATAAAAATAACGCCTCTTCATCGACTTCAACCCTTCCATCAGTATTCAATTTATGGACTACGCTACTTTCAACATTGGGGCTGAATTTATTATGTATTCTATACAACTCTTGTTCAGCTGTGTTCAACAACACATTTGAAGATACTTTATCACCTGCAACTTTTACTCTTACAATTGTGCCAAGTACAGGAACCTCTTTTTCTTCGTAAACCGGGGTGGGTTTAGAAAATAACAACAAAGATAATAAAAATATACCTACACCAAGTGCAATTATATACAGATAAACTCTTAAACTATGCATATTTTTTTGTCGCAATTTTTACACTCTCCGTTTTCATTCAAATTTTCAATTTTTATGTCGTATCCTTTTCTTTGAATAATGAGTGTCCCACAATCTGGGCAATAAGTATCTTCGTGCGCGGAAGACAAAATGTTACCAAGATATACAAAATTGAGATATTTTTTGGCGAGTTCATAGGCTTTTTCTAAAAAGTTGATATCTGTTGGTGGTTCGTTATATTCAAATGCAGGAAAATATCGTGATAAATGAAGGGGAATATCTTTGGAAATGTTTGCTAACCAAGAAAACTCTTCTTCTAGTTCGTCCAAATTATCGTTTACTTTGGGAACTATCAAAGTTGTCACTTCGGTGTGAATACCTTCTTCATGGGCGATTTTTATAGTTCTTTTAACTGGTTCGAGTCCTCCCTTTAATATTTTTATATAATTCTTATCGCTGTATACTTTTAAATCTATATTCATCGCATCAATATATTGTAGCATAAGTCTCAAAGGTTTTTCGTTTATGAATCCGTTTGTTACTAAAACATTGTAGTTGTCAGGATTAGCATATTTAACTTCCCTTGATGAATCCAAAACAAATTCATACCAAACTATAGGTTCTGAATATGTATATGCAACACCCTGAACGTCGTAATTTTCCATCAAAGATGGGATAGCGTTGGGATATATTTTTTTTTGATATGGAGGTTTTAGTTGGGCGATTTCGTAGTTTTGACAAAAGGAACATTTTAAATTGCAACCCCAAGTTCCCAGGGAAAGAATTTTTTCGCCGGGATGGAAATGAAAAAGTGGCTTTTTTTCCATTGGATCTAGAGCTATACTGGTAACGTCATTATAATTTAATGAATACATCTCGCCTTTTATATTTTGTCTAACACTGCATATACCTATTTTGCCAGGATATAATATACATTGGTGAGGACATAAGGTGCATTTCAAAATATCTTCTTTAAATTCCTCATAAAACAAGGAATTGATTTTCATTTACTTCACCTCTATTATTTTAAAAAAACCTCTCCACAGTGAATTTATATATTTCTATTGGTTCGTCTTTATAAATACCGACTTTTAATTTGACTATTCTCAGTTGTTCTTCTACGGTATCAACTCCTTCTAGATCGGGTAGGAGAACTCCTTTTTTGTAACCGCTTTTAACAACTATTCCGAAGGTTTTAGGATCCAACTCATTAATGTCATCAACTTTTTCTAAATCTGATAGAACATCAACCGAAATTACTAAATCGTCTAATTCTTTTGGGGAAAGGGGAGGAAACCGTGGATCGCTTGTAGCAGCAGCAATTGCATTTTCTCTTATCTCCAGGATTAAATTATCGTAAACGGGTACAATGGTACCAATGCAACCTCTTAGTTCTCCAGAGGTTTTGTGAAGGCTCACAAAACAACCTCTTTTTTTGTTAAACAAATCTTTTGGAAGGGTTTCATCAAAATCTATTTTTCTCTTTTCTTTTACATATGTTTCTATCACTTTTCTTGCCCAAATTACATATGGATGATGTTTACTCATTATTATCACCTCTTAAATTTTAAAACGATTCGTGGTGAATTTCTATCAAAAACAAAAATAACAATTATTAAATTATAAAGTAAACTTTATTTTTCATTGGTGGATTATAATATATTTTCAAACGAATAGATTTTAACAACAAAATAATATATAGGGTTAAGGAGAAAAATAAATATGACAAAATATGCAAAAACAAGGGTTTTGTCTATCTTCGAAGCAGGTTCATACAACGCTTTTTTTATTGGCACACAAGGGTTTATTTTCACAACTCTTGCTCTATACTTTAACGCATCTCCTCTTTTTATATCAATTATGACCTCTTTTCCTATTATAGCACAGATGTTTCAGATTTTTTCTTCACGAATAAACCAGATCATTGGTTCCAAAAAGAAAAGCCTGGTAATAAACGCGTTTATATCGAGAACTTTATTTGTTTTATTGCCTGTCTTCATCTTCTTTGAAGTGAGGTCTGAGTATATTATATTAATTATTATCCTTTTATTTTCTTTTTTCGGAACATTTGTAGGCAACACTTGGACAGTTTTGATTAAAAGCGTTGTTCCTTTTGAACAAAGAGGTAAATATTTCGGACTTCGAAATATATTTTCCTCCATAACTGGTATAATTATGCTGTATCTTTATTCTTTGTTTTTAGAATTTCCTAATTTTAAAACAGGGTTGTTGCTGGTTACAAGTTTTATGGCATTTTTTTCTATTCTTTCAGCTGTGTTGCTGATGAAACATGAGTTTCCTGAAGAAAGTGAAAAAATCTCATCTTTTAATTTAAACATTTTTGTACCGTTTAAGGATAGAAACTTTAGAAATTTCTTGGTTTTTATGTTTGTTTGGAGTTTTGCCATAGAATTTGCAAGACCTTACTTTTCTTATTATGAAGTTGCAATTTTGAATATAAATTATCAATTTCTTGGAAATATGGGAATATTAACAAGCGTTATCTCTATTTTTTTGTATTTACTTTATGGAGCGGTGGCGGACAGGTTCGGTAGTAAAAACGTTCTAAGTTTGGGGATTTTGTTATCAACTTTCAGCCCAATGATGTACTTTTTAATGAATGCCTCTAATTATAGGAGTATTTTATTCTTAAATGCGATATTTTCCGCCTTCGCTTGGTCAGCGATCAATTTAGCTATTTTTAACCTACTCTTAGAAATATCTAAAGAACCATCCGAAAATTATATCGCAGCCAACTCTTTCATCGCAGGGAGTGCAGCTATTGTAGGGTCATTGAGTGGGGGATTCTTAGCAAATAATCTAAAAAATGTAGAGATTCATTTTATGGGGGATCCTTATCATGGGATTCAGTTGATTTTCATTATAGGGTTCATAATAAGGATCATATCCGTTATTCTTTTGACAGAAGTTGAGGCAATGGAAAAGCCCATCAGGTATAAAGGGATATTCTCACCTGAGGCAGCTTTGTTCAAAAGAAGAGAAATCAATCTTCCTTTTGATTTGTTCAAAAGGAACAGAAAGAAAATCAAAAAAAGTGAACTTCCTTCTCCAGTTGATGTAGAAAGAGAAGATGAGAACCAAGAAATTCTAAATGACGCTAAAGAAGATAAGGAATAAACCTAATCTTTTACTTAATAAATTAGAGAATAAAAAATCAGATTTACACCTTTCATCATAAATTTAGGAGGTTGCCTTAATGGATATTGGAAAAAGATATATGCCACACGAACTTGAAAATAAATGGTATAAAATTTGGGAAGAATCCCACTCCTTTGAGCCTATAGAAGGAAATGGTAAGTTCAGTATAGTCATTCCTCCTCCAAATATTACCGGAAAAATACACATTGGCCATGCTTTGAATATTGTTCTTCAGGATATTTCCGTAAGATATAATAGAATGAAAGGTAAAGAAACAGTTTGGATACCAGGAGAAGATCATGCAGGCATAGCAACACAACACGTTGTTGAACAGTACCTTTTAAAAGAAGAAGGTAAAAGAAAAGAAGATTATACTAGAGAAGAATTCTTAAAGATTACTTGGGATTGGGCAAACAAATATCGTAATCATATACGTGAACAGATAAAAGCATTGGCCGCCTCTGTAGATTGGAGCAGAGAAAGATTTACTTTAGATGAAGGGCTCAACCAAGCTGTAAAAAAGGTCTTTGTTTCGCTGTACAACGAAGGTTTAATATACAAAGGAAAGTATATAGTGAACTGGTGTCCTTCTTGTGGAACCGTTCTAGCAGATGACGAGGTTGAACACAGCGAAGAAAAAGGCAAACTTTGGTATATAAAATATCCTCTTGAAAATACTCAAAACTATGTAACTGTTGCTACCACTAGACCTGAAACTATGCTAGGAGATACAGCACTTGCTGTTAATCCTTCCGATGAAAGGTATAAAAATTTAGTTGGAAAAACATCCATTTTACCAAATGTCGGTAGGAAATTGAAAATCATTGCAGACCCGTACGTAGACCCAAACTTTGGTACAGGCGTTGTCAAGGTTACACCTGCCCATGATCCAAATGATTATCAAATTGGTTTAAGACACAACTTGGAAAGAATACAAATTATAGATGAAAGCGCAAAGATAAACCAAAACGGTGGTAAGTACGCTGGATTAGATAGATATATAGCTAGGGAAAGAATCGTTGAAGACTTGAAAAAAAATGGATTTTTAGAAAAAGAGGAGGATTATACTCATTCAGTCGGACATTGTTACAGATGTGGTACCGTTATAGAACCTCTCCTAATGGATCAATGGTTTGTAAAGATGAAACCTTTGGCAGAAAAAGCAATACAAGTAGTGGAAAATGATGAAATAAAATTTTACCCTGAAAGATGGAAAAAAGTTTATCTTAACTGGATGTATGAAATAAGAGATTGGTGTATATCAAGGCAACTTTGGTGGGGGCATAGAATACCTGTGTGGTATTGCCAAAACTGTGGACATGTGAACGTATCCGAGGAAGACGTTAAAACATGTGAAAAATGCGGATCTACGGATCTAAAACAAGATGAAGATGTATTAGATACCTGGTTTTCTTCTGCTCTTTGGCCCTTTTCTACCATGGGATGGCCCGAAGAAACGGAAGATCTGAAAAAATATTATCCAACCGATTTGTTAGTAACTGGATTTGATATAATCTTTTTTTGGGTTGCAAGAATGATAATGATGGGAGAAAAATTCATGGGTGAGAAGCCCTTTCATGATGTTTACTTGCATCAATTGGTAAGAGACAAATATGGAAGAAAGATGTCTAAATCGTTAGGTAACGGTGTAGATCCCCTCGAAGTAATTAACGAATACGGAACGGATCCTGTTAGATTTACTTTATCAGTCTTAGCTGCTCAAGGAAGAGATATTAAATTAGATGTTGGGTCCTTTGATGCTTACAGAAAGTTTGCAAATAAAATATGGAACGCTGCTAGATTTGTACTTTTAAATATGGAAGACTATGAAAAAACCGTACTTAAGGACGAAGATTTAAAAATTGAAGACAAATGGATTTTAACTAGATTGAATTCTACAGTAATGGAAATTACTAAAGATTTAGAAGGTTACAACTACGACCAAGCTGCAAGAAAACTGTATGATTTTTTCTGGAATGAATTATGCGATTGGTATATAGAAGCATCAAAAAACAGGTTAAATTCAAGTGGTAAGGATAAATTGATAGTTCAAAACGTTATCTTACAAGTCTTGGATTCTTCATTACGTTTATTGCACCCTTTTATGCCTTATATATCAGAAGAACTATGGCAAAAATTGCCTATAGAAAAAGATTCACAATTATTGGTAAAAGCTAAGTGGCCAGAGCCAAACGAGGATAATATTTATCCTAAAGCGGAAAAAATATTCTCAAAGGTTATGGAGTTAGTAAAAGGTATAAGAAACGTTAAAGCGGAAATGGATATACCTCAAACCCAAAAGGTTGACCTGAAATACAAAATTATTACAGAAAAAGATGATTTTATAGAAGACAACATAAATTTAATTGAACATTTAGCTTTTTTGAAAGATATAACTCAAACTGAAATGAAACCGGCTAAATCTGCAACTGCCTATGTGAATGAAAGTGTAGAAGCTTACATACCTTTAGGGGATTACATAGATATTGAAACAGAAAAAGTAAGATTAACAAAAAAATTGGACAAGCTAACAAAAGATATAGAAGTATATAAGAAAAAATTATCGAATAAAAATTTCGTAGAAAAGGCCGATCCAGATGTAGTTGAAAAAACAAAAGAAGATTTGATAGAAAGTGAGAAAAAATATCAAAAATTACAAGCACTCTTAAAGGAGATTAGTTAAATGGAATTTACCAATTTAGTTGATTATCTTTATCAAAGAGGAGCAGCAAATTTTAAGGTAAAGTTAGGCCTTGAAAGGATAGAAGAACTAACTAAACGCATAGGAAATCCCCAGAACTCTTTCAACAGTATACACATCACAGGTACTAACGGAAAAGGAAGTGTTACCACTGCTTTATCACAAATTTTAAGATATAATGGATTGAGAGTTGGTACTTTTATATCTCCACATTTGGTTTCATTAACAGAGAGAGTAAAGTTGAATGGAGAAAACATTTCTGAACGAGAATTTGTAGATATATACAATGAAATTGAAGAAGAAATAAGAAAAATGGATCTAAAAGGTGAAGATTACGCACCTTCATTTTTTGAAATAACAACAGCTATGGCTTTTAAGTATTTTGAAAAACAAAAAGTAGATGTAGGCATCATTGAAGTGGGTTTAGGTGGAAGATTGGATGCTACTAATATTCTTAATTCTGATATTTCAGTAATAACTTCTATATCCAAAGACCATATCAAAACCTTGGGAGATACTCTTGAAACGATAGCTTATGAGAAAGCAGGTATAATAAAGAAAAACAATTTTTTGGTATTGGGAAATATAGATGAAAGTCCAAAGAAAGTAATTCTAGATAAAGCTAAAGAAGTTAAGGCAGAGAAGATTTTTGAATATGGAAAAGATTTTCATTCTAACAACTATAGATATTTTATTAACAAAAATATGTTGGATTATTATAGTCTCAATTATGAAATTAAAGATTTGATTTTTGGTGCTAATGGTACGTTTCAGATGGAAAATGTTACTACATCCTTGGCAGCAGTAGAAGCGTTTATGAAAAAATTTGGAAAAGTTCTATCTATCGAGAAAGTACGAGAAGCTATGGCAAACTTTTATTGGGAAGGAAGGTTTGAGTACACAGAAATAAATGGTAAAAAGATAGTTTTCGATGGTGCCCACAATTTTGCCGCTGCTCAACAATTAGAAAAAAGTATCAATCTTTACTTTCCTACCCAGAAAAAAATTGCTTTGATTGGGATATTGGACGATAAAGATTACGAAAAAATGTCACAAATTTTCTCTTCAGTTTTTGACAAAATAATTGTAACATCAGTCCCTACTGAAAGGGGAAGACATCCAGAATTAATATATGAAGAATTTAAAAAGTATACCAAAAATGTTGAATTTATAAAAGACCCTTCGGATGGTTTCAATAAACTTTTATCAGAAACTAGTGATGTTTATTTTGTTACTGGTTCTTTGTATCTAGTTGGAAAAATTAAAGAATTAATATCCACTAATTTAGTGGCATTGTAGAAATTTTTATTGAGGTATATAATTATGATAAGAAAAATCAACGCTACCATTGAAGATTTCGAGGAAGAAAAAGTTCTGATCAAAATTGGAGCATTAACTTTGGAAGCATATCCTTCCTACAACGTTATAAGATACTTAAAAAAAGGTGACCAATACGATTTTTTTGCATCCCTTGAAATAAACGAATGGAACACATCACTTTATATTTTTAAAGATAAAATAGAAAGAGATGTGTTTGAAAGTTTAAAAAAAGTTTCAAAGATCGGGCCAAGAATTGCATCAAAAATCCTTAGAAAAACAGATGCAGAAGAATTTATACGGATGATAAACACCCAAGACACAATGCTTCTTTCAAACCTTCCTGGCATAGGTAAGAAAACAGCAGAAAGACTAATATCTGAACTTTCCAATTCTTTCAGCGCCTATTCAACCGGGGTAGATACTCAACCGTATGGAAATAATAATGTAAAAGAAGCAATAGAGGCGTTAGAAACACTCGGATTTCAAAGATATGAAATTATGAAAGTCATAGGTCAACTTGATTTAGAAGATCTGAAAACGGAAGAGATCATTAAAGAATGCCTTACAAAGCTGTAGTTATTTTTTGCCGTTTTATGCAAAAAGCATTTTCATAATGTTTTAGAAGTAACATCCTCATTCTCATTTGCGAAGCATTTTGCAGCCTTATGCAAAAAGTTTTTTCATGGTGCTTTTGAAGTAATATCCAAACCATCATTTGCTTTACAAATGATGTGTTGCTTTAGAAATGTCTTCCAAAATCTCGTTTGCTATGCTTTTGCTGTTTTATGCAAAAAGCTTTTTTGCAGCATTGTGCAAAATGGTTTGTTTGCGATGCTTTAGAACTGTTTTCCAAAATCTCGTTTGCGTAGCAAACGATGTAAGGGGTAATCCCCTTAACGTCCATGTATGAAAGGAGGAGGTAGATATAAAAGTATTAATACTTGCCGCTGGGCAAGGAAAACGAATGAAATCAAAGATCCCAAAAGTTGCACATAAAATTCTGGATAAACCAATGATAAATTGGGTTATAGATATTGCAAAAAAAATAAGCAACGATATCGGGATAGTTCTAGGAAATGGCAAAGATCAGGTAAAAGAATTGTTAGATGATAATGTTAAAATTTTTGAGCAAAAAGAAAGATTAGGAACTGGTCACGCTGTAATCTGTGCAGAAAAATTTCTTGATAGTAGCGATATCTTGATACTTTACGGAGATGTTCCTTTTATCTCTTACAATACTTTAAATTCTCTTATTGAAAGACATTTAAAAGATAATAACAGTTCGACCATACTCTCAGTAAGATTAGATGATCCAACTGGTTATGGACGCATAATAAAAAACGAAGATAAATCTGTTAAAATAGTCGAAGAAAAAGATGCCGATACTTTTGAAAAGCAAATAAAAGAAGTTTATACAGGGATCGCTGTTTACAAGGGAGAGCAATTAAAAGAAGCCTTGCACCATATAACTCCACAAAATGCCCAAGGAGAATATTATTTGACTGATGTTTTTCGGCATATGGAAAAAGTTGGTGTGGTAGAATTAGAAAATGAAATAGAGGTTATAGGCATAAACGATAGAATACAGTTAGCAGAAGCCGAAAAAAAGATAAGAATGGAAATTTTAAAGAAACATATGTTAAATGGGGTTACTATACAAGATCCAGATTCTACTTACATCTCCGTCGATGCAAGTATTGGTCCTGACACAATAGTTTACCCTCAAACTTTTATATACGGAAAAACGACCATTGGAGAAAATTGTGAAATAGGCCCTTTAACCAGGGTCAAAGATTGTATCATAGAAGACAATGTGAAAATAATTCGATCGGAATGCGAATTAAGTAGAATACACAAAAACGTTTCAATAGGCCCTTTTTCGAGACTGAGAGAAGGAACAGAGTTGCAAGAGAACGTTAAAATAGGGAATTTTGTTGAAACTAAGAAAACCAAAATATCTTGCAATAGTAAAGCGCAACATTTAACTTATTTAGGTGACACTTATGTTGGAAGAGATGTAAACATTGGTGCAGGAACTATAACATGCAACTATGATGGTAAAAAAAAGAACAAGACTTTTATAGATGATGGAGCATTTATTGGAAGTAACACCTCTCTAGTTGCACCAGTTAATGTCGGGAAAAATTCTCTTATAGGGGCGGGGTCTGTAATAACAAAAGACGTGCCAGACAATGCTTTGGCTTTAGGAAGAGCACGTCAAATAAACAAAGAAAATTGGGTTTTAAAAAAGAACTCACAAAATGTAGAGAAGGGAGTATAAAAATGCCAACTAACGAGAATCAATTCAAGGTGTTTGCGGGAAACTCCAACACTCCTTTAGCAAAAAAAATTGTAGAATACATGGGCACAAGATTGGGAGATTGTGAAGTATCAACTTTTGCAGATGGTGAAGTAAATGTAAAAATTAACGAAACAGTCAGAGGATTTGATGTATATATAATTCAATCCATTGCTCCTCCTGTAAATAACAATATCATGGAGTTACTGATAATGATAGATGCTTTGCGAAGGGCTTCCGCTGCATCTATATCTGCTATAATTCCATACTTTGGGTATGCCCGCCAAGATAGAAAAGCAAGGGGTAGGGATCCAATTACTGCAAAGCTTGTTGCTAATTTAATTACAACAGCAGGTGCAACTAGGGTAGTGACGATAGATCTTCATGCCGAGCAAATTCAAGGGTTCTTTGATATACCAGTTGATAATCTTTGGAGTTTTCCTATTTTTTCAAAATATTTTTTAGAAGAAATGAAATTGACACAACACGAGACTGTGGTAGTTTCACCAGATGTTGGTGGAGTAAAACGAGCTAGAAAGTTTGCCCAAAAATTGGGATGTTCTTTAGCTATTCTCGACAAAAGAAGACCTAAAGATAACGTTGCAGAAGTAATAAATGTAATAGGAGAGGTAGAGGGTGCCAATTGTATAATATTCGATGATATAATAGATACAGGTGGATCTTTAGTAGCAGCTGCTGAAACTTTACATAATAAAGGAGCAAAAAAAATTATCGCTGCCGCTACACATGGAATATTGTCACTCAACGCCGTCGAAAAATTGCAAAATTCAATTATTGATAAAATAATTGTTACAGATACAATATATCATAAGGAATTGCCTGACAAATTTGTTGAATTAAATTCTTCAGAACTTTTGGGGGAAGCAATAGTCAGAATAAGAAAAAATTTATCTGTTAGTATACTTTTCAGATGATAAATTATACACTGATTTTTAAAAGGTTACAGGTCGTAAGCTGTTTTCCACTGTGGGTGGAGAACAAGACGAAGGGGAAAAACTCTTTCATCCTTATGGGGGGAGTGGGGCAAAGGGGCGCTATGTGAAGTTTTAGAGTTTCTAAAGAAAGTAAAAAGATAAATGTTTAGGAGGTTATTGTATGGCTACAGTTTACAAAATGGTTGTTAATAGAAGAGATCCAAAGGTCAAGGCAAGAAAATTCAGGAATGAAAAATTAATTCCAGCAGAAGTATACGGGCCAGCTTTAAAGGAAAACAAACATATAAATATTCCATATAAAGAACTGGAAAGTATGTTAGAAAAAGTTTCTGAAACTACTTTGATTGAACTTAATGTAAAGGGAGAAGATACCGAAGAAAAAGTCACTTGCTTTGTAAAATCTGTTCAAAGGCATAAAGTATCAGACCAACCAATTCACGTAGATTTTTATGTGCCAGAAGAAGGAAGAAAAATGAATTTAAGGATACCCTTAGAATTTGAAGGAGAACCTGTTGGAGTTACACAAGGTGGTTATGTGAACATCTATGTTCATGAAATACCTGTAGCTATTCTACCTTCAGATATAGTTGATTCTATAAAGGTGGATATTTCTAAGTTAAAAATGGGTGAATCTTTATCCGTTTCAGATATTAAAAATCTTCTCCCAAAAGATGCTGACGCTCTTATTGAAGATGAAGAGCTTGTCATTAGCGTTATAGAACCTAAAGCTGCTGAAGAAGTAGTCGAAGAAACTGAAGAGGAAGAAATCACCGAACCCGAAGTAATACAAGAAAAAACTCCTCAAGACATGAAGGAAGAATAAACAGTGAGAAATTTGGTAATAGGTTTAGGTAATCCTGGCCCGCGTTATGTTTTTACAAGGCATAACGTGGGTTTTTTAGCTTTAGATAAATATGCAGAAAACAAAAAAAATATATCGAATATTAAAAAAATATCCGGTAGAAATTTTGAAGGCTTTGCTCTAGAAAGCAATATTTTTGTCAAACCTTTAACTTACATGAATGCAAGTGGAGAAGTGTTACCTTATGTTTTTAAAAAATTTGGTAAAATAGAAGAAAGTTTATTAATAATTTACGATGATATATGGTTGAACTTAGGGGAAATACGTATAAGAAAAAGCGGTTCAGATGGTGGACATAATGGATTAAAATCAATTATAGGTATTTTAAAAAGTACAGATTTTCCCAGGATAAGAATAGGTATCAACAATGGATACGAGCATGGATCTGGAAATTTGGCAAATTATGTTTTAAACCCTTTTACGCAAGAAGAATGGACTATATTGGACAAAGTTCTAGACTATGTTACTATTGCAATAGACTTGATTTTAGAAGGCAGAATAAACGAAGCAATGAATAAATTTAATGGAAAGATAATTTAGAACAAAGTTGGAGGAAGGAAATAAAGCAATGGACGAAGAAAAGACAATGTTAGTAAGTAAAGCTCTTGAAGAAATAAGAATAGCAATAATGGAAGAGGATAAATTATGTGAAATTTTTTTCGAGGATTTTGAAACCGATAAGAATACGGGGAAAATCTTCTTGGGTATAATTGAAAATAAAGTTCCAAGTTTAGAAGCTTTTTTTGTAAATATAGGATTAGGAAAAAATGGTTTTCTAAGATATCGAGATGTTCTTGATGATCCTAATCATTATAACGCTGGAGACAAAATTCTAGTCCAGGTAAGAAAAGATGGGGGAACCAGAAAAGGGCCTCAACTTTCTATGCAATTAAGTCTACCGGGTAAATATCTAGTATACATCCCAAATTCTAAGGAAAGTATTGGCATATCCAGAAAAATTCTTCAAGAAAAAGAAAGAACAAGATTGAGACAGATAGCAAAAAAGATGCTAATGGATAACGAATCTATTATATTCAGAACTAATTCTGAAGGAATCGACGAAAAAGAAGTAGAAATGGAATTAAAAGAAATGCGAAAAATGTATAATAGTATTTTGCAAAGATTTCAATCTCAAAAAAATCCTGGAGTTTTATACGAAGAAAGCGATTTTCTTGAGTACATATTAAGAGAACGGTTGGATTCTAAAACAAAAAAAATAATCACAGACGACAGACAAATTGTTAGAAAACTAAAGAAAAGTTTGAAAGGCTTTGAACTAAAACCCAAAGTGGAGTACGTTAAAGGGGATGTTTTTCAGACCCATAATGTATATCATCAAATGGAAGAAATCTTTACAAAGAAGATCGAACTATCAGGTGGAGGAACCATTACTTTAGATAGAGCAGAAGCTTTAACCGCCATTGATGTAGATTCTGCTGGAAATTTGGAAGGAAAGAATATTGAGGAAACTTCGTTTATTACAAACATGGAAGCAGCCAAAGAAATAGTCCGACAATTGAAATTAAGAAATATTGGAGGAATGATCGTTGTAGATTTTATAGATATGAAAGACCCTTCACATAAAAAAACTATTATCAATATTCTTAAAGAAGAAGCAAAAAAAGATAAATCAAAAGTTACCATATTAGGGTTCACAAACATGGGACTTTTAGAAATTATTAGAAAAAGAACTACACAACCTTTGGATACCAACGTGTATTCCCAATGTCCATTATGCCATGGAACCGGTAAAATCATAGCTCCTTCCCTAGTACATGGGAGATTGATAAAAGAATTATTGTCCTCGGCCAAGGAAATAAAAAAAGAAAAAGTAAAAATAATAGAAATTAATGCATTTCATAATCTTTCTGGCTATTTAACACCATCTTTAACGGAAGAACTGGAAAAACAGTTAAAAGTAAAATTAGAGGTGTCTTTTAACTGGCAAAACCCTAATTCTTATGGCATTAAATACAAAAAATGATTTGTTTAAAAGAAAGTGGTGACATCTATGTTAAAGCAAATATTGTTTTTTGCAATAATTTCTCTCTCTATCTTTTTTTTCGTCTCTGGAATATACCTTACTAATTCAAAAACCAACGATACAGTTGATTTTTTAAGTAGTACCTATGTTAGCCAAGAAGAGCCTTTAATAAGGTATCTTTCAGATACTCAAGAACTTAGATCAACCAACAGTCAATCTTTCTTCAAAAAGATTGATGAAAAAGGGACATACTTAACAAAAATAAGTCAAATAAGTAATAATGAATATGTTTCTATAGCAGTTAAAGGGAACCAATACTTTTTATACTTCTTGGACGAAGAAGGTAGTATAAGAAAAGAAATATTCATAGAAAGCGGCCAAGTACGTATAAACGATTTCGTTTTTTTCAATAATACCTTCACTTTCGTGGGACAAAAAAACGGTAAACCTTATATTTTAAATATCTCAAAGACCGGAGAAACAAACTGGTCTCTTGTTATAAATTATCAGGGAGCATTAAGCACAATAAAAAACACCTCAGGAAGTTATGTCGTTGGAGGATGGGTAATAGAAAATACTAATAGTCAAGCGTATATCTCTGAAGTAAACCTTTCGGGAAAGAAAATTTGGGAAAACACATATGGAAGAGATAGAGAAGAAAGAATTGTTGATTTAGTAATCGATAATAATAGAATTATAACGGTAGGTACATCTAATTCTAATCCACAAAAACAAAACGATTTATTAATATTAGTATATAGTAGAGAAGGAATTTTACTGTTTTCAGATGAATATGGGTATACTACCTTCCACGAAAATCCAAATAGTATAGTTCAAGATAATGAAGGGAACATATATATAGGTGGATACATTACTACCCTCAATGAACTAGAGTGGAAAGGTTTTATAATGAAGATATCAAAAGATCTTGAACAAAAAGATACTCTCGAAGTTGAATACTTTGAAACGTTAGCGATAAAATCACTTTCTCGAGTGGAAGAATTAAAAGTTTATAACAATCAAATTTACTTGATGGGAGTTTGTGTTGATAATTGGCCGAATTATGATCTGTTTTTAAGAATTATAAATCCCAACGGGGTATTAATTGAACAAAAAATTTATGGCACTAACGAACAAGAATTAATATATTCTTTCGAAATATTACCAGCAGGGGAAATTTTAGGTACAGGACAAGTAAAAGATTCAAATAATGAGATTTATCCTCTAATAATAAAAACTGATTCATCGTACTCAATACGCCAAAAAGAAAAACCATAAATCTAAATCAGTATCAACGAAAGGAGAATATAACAATTGAAACCATCCACTGTAAAATACCTATCAAAAAAAATTATGACTTCTGGAGAAATACCTCTCTTATGGGGACATTTTGGTGTAGGTAAAACGGATATCGCTAAGGAAATAGCAAAAGAGACTGGAAGAGAATTGATCATATTGATCATTTCTCAGATGGAACCTGGAGATCTGATTGGACTACCCTCGAGAGACTCAGAAAAAACTGTTTTTTTAAAACCTGACTGGTGGCCAAATAAAGATGAAGTAATAATAATGATCGACGAAATAAACAGGGCACACAGGTCTATAAGAAATGCGATCATGCAGTTATTGATAGACAGAAGAATACATAATCATGTATTACCGTCTGGAGCATGGATCATGGGAGCCGCTAACCCTCCCGATGAAGAGTACGATCAAGTAGATTTGATAACCGATCCTGCTTTTATGTCCAGATTTTTTCATTTAGAGTTGTCACCTGATGTTGATGATTGGGTTAACTGGTCTACTCAAGAACAAGTAAAGAGCGAAGTTATTTCTTTTATCAAAGAATATCCTGAATATCTTTCTTCTGATAATATAGTATCTATGAGACTCAATTTAAGGCCTAGTCCCAGGAGTTGGTATAAATTATCTAACGTTCTGTCTAATTTATCTGAAAATGATATGGAAAAATATGGTTACGTCATTGCTGCATCAATAGTTGGATCGGAAGCAGCAAGGACTTTCTTGTCTCATTTAGAAAATAAAGTTGAACTACCTAACCCGAAAGATTTACTAATTGAAGGGAAAAATCTAGAAAGAATTAAGAAATTGGCCAATGAAGAAAAGGTAAGTCTTATTTTAAGAATAAATAATTATTTTGAGTCACTAAATGAGGAAGAAATGGAAAAATTATTATCAGATGGATATGAAAAAACAATTGCTGAAAATATAAAGAACATAAGTGAGTTTGTCCCTAAGGATGCTATGTTTTCTGTATTAAGATTTTTAAACGAGATGGTAGAAAGAAATAAAGGATTAAAAAAGGCTTTTTATGACAAACTTTTGGAAGAAATTGCCATTAAACTAGGAGATTCCACTTGGATGGAAGGAATTTAGAATGGATGATATACTTCAAAACGCTTGGATTGAACTAGAGAAAGAAAGCTTATTTTTCTCTTACTTGAGGATGAATTTTGATTCCATGCCAACCACTTCTGTAAGAACTATAAAGGTTTCAATAACACCTCAAGGGAAATTTAGATTATTGTACAATCCAAACCGTTTAAAAAATATTGGTTTAATATTAACCAAAGGAATTTTAAAACATGAAATTTATCACATAATATTTGGTCATATATTCATAAAACCTAAAAATAAAAGGGAAAGAGGTATTTGGGATTTAGCTATGGATGCAGCGGTAAACCAATATATCAGAGAATTAGATGTGTTTGCGGTACCACTAGATGTAATGGTAGTTGAAGGACACGCTCCAGACAACGAATTCTTTTTTGTTACCGCTCCTATAAACCTTTTAAATAAAACGGCTGAAGAATACTACAAATATATAATGGATTTATTTGAAAAAAACAAGATGCTCGATTTAGAAGAAATACTAGAAAAAAGAGAGACTAATCTCGACTCACACGACTTTTCATCAGAAATTCCCGAAGAAATGGCTTTTGACATCGTAAGTGAGTTCATTACAAAAGCCTACGATAAAAGCAAAAAAAATCTTCCAGATGGCATTGAATTGGCGGTTTCTCTTATGGTAACAAAGCCTTTCTTTAACTGGGAAACAATGTTAAGAAGATTTTTTGGTAGTTCTATAGTTGTTGAAAAATACAGGACTCTAATGAGACCAAATCGAAGATACGAGGATCAACCAGGTTGGAGATCAAAAATGGGGCCAAATATTGCAATAATAATCGACACTAGTGGTTCCATCATAGAAGAAGAATATAATGCATTTTTCAGTGAAGTAGAAAATATTTCAAAAAATCTTGGGGGAAAAGTCACTTTAATCCAAGCAGATAGCCATATCCAAAATATCATGACCTATCACAAAGGAAACTGGAAAGAACTAGTTTTGAAAGGCAAAGGTTCAACTGACATGCAACCTGCAGTTGATTACGTTGAGGAAAATTTAAGACCAGAAGGCATAATCATATTTACGGATGGTTGGGTTGAAGTACCAAATGTGCGAAGAAGGATTCTCTTTATCTTATCAAAAAAACACAACCCTGAATTTTTAAATAATGTGATAGAATATTATGGAAAGAACAGTGTTGCAATTATAAGCTAACCGTTAGGAGGAGTATTTATGGCCAAAAAAATGAAAAGTTTAGGAGGCAGATCTCTTTCCAAAAAAACTGGCAGCAAAAACAACATGAACAAAATGCTTCAAGAAGCTCAAAGGGCCCAAGTTGAAATGCAGGAGGAACTAGATAAGTTAGATGAAGAGTTATCCAACGTTGAAGTAGAAGCCACCTCAGGTGGTGGAGTAGTAAAGGTTGTAGCAACGTGCGATATGCGAATAAAAGATATTGTTATATCTGAAGAAGTTGAAGATGAAGACATAGACACTCTAAAAGATCTTATCATAGCTGCTTCAAATGAAGCTATAGAAAAGGCTGCTAAACTTAAAGAGGAAAAGACTGACGAGATTTCACAGAAGTTTTTAGGAACTCTGCCAAACTTTGGAGTTTAAAAAAATTAACTTTTTCTTTTCAAAAAAGCATAATTTTAAATGTACAATAGAAGTAAGAGAAAAAAATAACAAACAATTTATCAGGAGGTGTTGTATAAGTGGCAGTTAAAATAGGTATTAATGGTTTTGGAAGAATAGGTAGATTAGTTTTTAGACAGTTGGTTGAAAACCCAAACTTTGAGGTAGTCGCAATAAACGATCTTACAGATTCAAAAACCTTAGGGACACTTTTAAAATACGACTCAGTTCATGGAACATTCAAAGGAACTGTTGAGATAGTTGATAATGGTTTAAAGGTCAATGGAAAAGAGATCAAGGTTTTCGCAGAAAAAGATCCAAGCAATCTTCCATGGGCTGATTTAGGGGTCTCAATAGTTATTGAATCTACAGGTGTTTTCGTAAATAAAGAAAAGGCTTCCGCACACCTAAAGGCTGGTGCTAAGAAAGTTATAATAACCGCTCCAGCAAAAGGTGAAGTAGATGCAACAATAGTTATGGGAGTAAATGACGATATCCTCACACCACAGATGGAAGTTGTTTCAAACGCATCTTGTACAACAAACTCAATTGCACCCGTTATAAAGGTTCTAAACGACAAATTAAAAATTAAAAGAGGTTTGCTAACCACCGTTCATTCATTCACAAACGATCAAAGGGTTTTAGATTTACCTCATAAAGATTTGAGAAGAGCAAGAGCCGCTTCTCTTAATATCATCCCAACAACAACCGGAGCTGCAAAGGCCGTTGGATTAGTAATTCCAGAACTCAAAGGTAAATTAGATGGAATGGCTTTGAGAGTTCCTACTCCAGATGGATCTATCACAGATTTAACCGTTGAAGTAGAAAAACCAACAACCGTTGAAGAAGTAAATAAAATGATAAAAGATGCCGTTGAAAACGAATTGAAAGGTATCTTTGGATACAACGAAGAACCAATTGTATCTTCTGATATAGTTGGCTCAACTGTTGCAGGAATATTCGATGCTACATTAACAAATGTAATGGATGGAACTTTTGTGAAAGTGTGTGCATGGTACGACAACGAAAATGGATATTCAGCAACCGTTGTAAAATTGACTGAAAAGCTGGCTAAGATGTTGTAATTTCATATAGTAAAAAGGGGAGGAAATCCCCTTTTTCTTTAAAATAAATGTGAATATAGGGGGTGTCAATATGAAAAAGTTAACTATAAAAGACGTTGAGTTAAAAGGTAAAAAGGTCATAATGAGAGTTGATTTCAACGTTCCTATAAAAGATGGAAAGATAACCGATGAAACCAGAATTAAAGCTGCTCTGGACACAATTCAGTATACTTTGGACAAAGGAGCAAAAGTAATATTGTTATCTCACCTAGGACGTCCCAAAGGTGAAAAGGACCCTCAATTTTCTCTAAAACCTGTAGCTGATAGATTAGGTGAGTTGTTGAGTAATAAAGTTTATTTTGTAGATGAAACCAGGGGACCCAAAGTTGAAAAATCCCTTGCAGAATTAAAGGATGGTGAAGTTTTACTACTTGAAAATACAAGATTTGAAAAAGGTGAAACAAAAAACGATCCCGAACTAGCAAAATATTGGGCATCTTTAGCCGATCTTCATGTTAATGATGCATTTGGAACGGCTCATAGAGCGCACGCTTCAAATGTTGGAATTGCAAACTATATCCCAAGTGTTGCAGGATTTTTGATGGAAAAAGAGATAGAATTTTTGCAAAAAGCTGTTGAAAACCCTGAAAAACCGTATGTAGTAATCCTGGGTGGCGCTAAAGTATCCGACAAAATAGGGGTAATAAATAATTTATTAAATAAAGCTGATAAGATCTTGATCGGCGGAGCGATGATGTTTACCTTCTTAAAAGCCTTAGATAAAAATGTTGGTTCTTCGTTGGTGGAAGAAGACAAACTCGATGTTGCAAAAGACATATTAGAAAACGCAAAAGCAAAGGACGTTGAGATTGTTTTACCTGTTGATACTGTTATCGCCCAAAAAATAGAAGCAGGTGTTGAAAAGAAAACTGTGAAAATGGATGATGGAATTCCTGAAGGTTGGATGGGCTTAGATATTGGAGCCGAAACCGTTTCATTATTTAAAGAAAAAATTTCTGATGCAAAAACAATCGTTTGGAACGGCCCTATGGGAGTTTTTGAAATAGATGATTTTGCTTTCGGTACAAAAGAGGTAGCAAAAGCGATCGCAGAAGTAACTAAAAAAGGTTGTATAAGTATTATAGGTGGAGGAGATTCTGCAGCTGCTGCTGAAAAATTTGGTTTGGCTAGCGAATTTTCCCACGTTTCAACTGGCGGAGGCGCTTCTTTAGAGTTTTTAGAAGGTAAAGAATTGCCGGGTATCGCTTCAATAAATGAAAAAAAAAACTGAATGAAAGAAAATTTATTCTCGCAGGAAATTGGAAGATGAACAAGACAAATACAGAGGCAGCTGAATTTGTCTCAAAACTTATTGGACAGATAAGAACTGAGGATAAGTTTGAAGTTATTGTTTGTCCTCCTTTCACAGCTCTTGAAAAGATTTGCGATATCACAAGTGGCTCAAACATAAAAGTAGGTGCCCAAAATGCTTTTTATGAAGATAAAGGTGCATACACAGGCGAAATCTCAGTTAATATGCTGAAAGATATTGGAGTAGAATATGTAATTCTTGGTCATTCTGAAAGAAGGCACATCTTTCAAGAAAACGATGAACTCATAAATAAAAAACTCAAAAAAGTTATAGTATCTGGATTAACACCCATATTGTGTGTAGGTGAAAAATTAGAAGAACGTGAAAAAGGTTTAACTTTCAATGTTGTAGAAAAACAGATTAAAGAAGCTTTTTATGGTTTGACTCAAGAAGAGGCAAGTAAAATTATCATCGCCTATGAACCAGTATGGGCAATTGGAACAGGAAAAGTTGCAACCCCTAACCAAGCCCAAGAAGTTCATAAGTTTATTAGAGATCTTTTGAAAAATATCTTCAACGAAGAATTTGCCAAAAACACTACTATACTGTACGGTGGGAGTATAAAACCAAACAATTATTTGGGTCTTTTTGGTAAAACGGATATAGACGGCGGTTTAGTTGGAGGCGCCTCATTAACAGAAGATTTCGTGGAACTTGCAAAAATTATGAAAGAAATTATCGAATAAACCACCCTTCAGGGTGGTTTTTTTACATTTTTTGGTTTTTATGTTAAAATAATAGATGATAGGAATTTTAATTGTCAGATTTTACGAAAATTGGATTATATGATTTAATTTTTGTTAAGAGAAAGGAGGGGGGAATGATGATTACTTATAATTCATTAAAAAATGTTCCGACTAGTGTTGTTATTGACCTTGTTAATGATGTATTTAAAGACTATGTTTTCCCCATAAATTGGAATTTGGAAAGTTTTGAAAAAGATGTAAAAGAAAACTCTATTTCCTTGGAAGATTCTTTTATAGCTTTTTCTGATGGTATGCCTGTAGGATTTAGCATTATATCAATACGAAAAGATGTTGGAAGAATTGATTCAATTGGAGTAAAAGAAGAATTTAGGGGAAAAGGATTGGCTTCTGAAATTATCTTTCGTACAATTGAAACACTAAAATGGAAAGAAATAGAGAGAATAATTTTAGAGGTTGCCCAAAGTGATGAAAGGTCTATAAGATTTTATAATAAACATGGTTTTAGAGCAAAAAGAGAGCTGGCTTCTTTCTTTAAGGAAAAAGATGAACCAACAAATACTCATTTTAAATACGAACAAACTACTTCAGATGTGATCTATGAAATGGCTACTGACGCAAAATTTAGATTTAAAAGAAAACCAAATTGGCAAAGAGAACCTATCACCATAAAACTTAGCGAAAATAGATACAACTATGAAATCATATACGACAACAATAAGAAATGCGGCTACGTTGTATGGGGATTCAACAAAGATAATTGTTATATAGTTGATGCCTCCCCGATTGAAGAGGGTTACGCGTTCGATGCAATAATTGAAGATATTACATCCAAACTTTTTGAAATAAAAGCTAGAATCGTCTTAATCTCAGTTCCGGAAGATGACCCCTTACACCAAGCATTGATTGACAATAATTATTCTACATTCATAAAGCAGATAGAAATGGAGAGAATCATTCATTGATTAGTTAAATGAGCTCTATTTGAACAAATTCATCAATATTCAATTCGTCGTTGATAGATACGAAATAATAAGATTTATAATTTTCCTTTGTTTCAAATTTTAGATGATGTTTGTCTTTTCCAACATCAAGTGTAAAAACAAACTCGTTTCCATTTTTTATGAGATCGTAAGATACTATTTTTTCAATATTAGATTGTAGAGTGTATAAAACTAAAAAAAGACACTTTTTTCCCCTTTTGTAGCCGATCTCAGTTGCCAACAGAGGTAGTTGATTATTAAACTTGTGGTATAGGGCTTTCATTATCAATTTCTCTTTTAAAGAAATCAATCTATATCCTCCCTCCTGTAGGTAGGTTAATCTTCTTTTAACTAAAAAGTTATACATTTTTCATTCGATTATACCATATTAAAACCGAATCAGTCAAATTTTTTGACACAATTTTTAAGGTTGTTTTAATTTTTAACAGATATTATGAAAGTATTGCTATTTTAGCTTGCTAAAATAGCAAAAATCTCTCTTAACAATTGTGAGAGAGAAGTCCTGTTTGTGTCATTGTGCAAACTATGTTTTTCGCAGATCTATGCAAGAAACTTTGACTTTGAACTTGGGGTTTTTAAGGGGTTTACCCCTTAACGTTTGGCAAAGGGGTGCAAACAAAGACTAAGCAAGACTTAAGAGAAAAGTCTGCAAACAATTAGCTCCCAAAAAGTTTAGTTGTAAAAGTAGTTACAGAGCAACATTAAAATTATCAAATCAGAGGAGGTTCAGGATGAAAAAACTTTTAGTAGTACTCGGTGTTCTAATGGTTCTATCCGTATCAATATTCTCAGAAACAGCAGCATATTTAACTTCGAAGGACGGGCAGCAAATATACGAATCTTACTTTTTGGAATTAGACCAATTGATGGGGGAGTATCATAATACATTATTAAATATGCTGAGTCAAAATCCTCAATACGATCAGTATTTTAACAAACCAATAGATCTAATAAGTATTACAGACGTTTTAATGGAATACAAAGCCATGGAAAAGTTTTTAAACGATAATGGAATAACGTTGGATGCGACGAAGATTTCACAAGAAACAGATCAGATGTACAATCAATACATGGGAAATGAGAGCACAAAACAAATTTTCTTACAGTTTTTTGAAAAGGAAGAATATTTTCGTGGATTCATTAACAGCTTAGTGTATAGAAATGAGGTGATCACCGAATTAAGAAATTACTTCTCGAATTTTTCCGAAGAAGAACTATCAACCTATGTTTCTAATAATTTTGAATATTTCAAAACCCAATTTGATACGGTTAAAATCAGTAGGATTGTAACTGCAGATGAAAGTACAGCCAACAGCATCAAATCTGAGATATTGCAAAATAAGATCTCTTTCACTCAAGCAGCTTCAAAAAACTCTCTAGACACTCAAACCGCTTCAGTTGGTGGCTTGGTAGGATGGGTAAAACGTGGAGATATTTCTGAAAATATATTTGAAGCATCGCTCTCTTCGACTCCCGGTGAAATAGTTGGTCCAATAAGTTCTTCCTTGGGATATCAGATAGTGCTAGTTGAAGACAAAAAGACTTATGAAACTGCCGATGAGTTATTATTAGATAACGATATAAAAAATAAATTAACTACCAACTACGTGGACTACCAGATTACCAATTGGTACGATCCATATATGTCTAATTATGACTTTGCAATTTCATACAAACCCTTGGAAATCGCATATGATATTTATAAAGCTCAATCTTATGATGACTTAGCAAATGTTGAAAAAAAGTACCGTAATACAATATTAAACGATAATAAGTTACCTGAAGAGTGGTATGTCTCTTATATTTTCATTGTAGAAAACCTACTTCCTATGAAAATTTCTCAAAAAAATGATCTTGAGGGTTATTTGAATATAGCTCAATCAAACCCAGAGTTTCTTGAATACAGCAAGGATGAAATAAATAATCAGATAGAACATTATCGCCAGCTCAAAGACACCGCCGAATCAACAGACGTTCGTAATGAAGCGGCAAAAAAAGAGAATACCTTAAGTGAGCTAGCTTATTTACAAGGTACCTACGGGATCTTCACACAGCAAGAAATTCAGAGCGAATATGATGAATTAACTAGCGATATTGAACAAATGAACATTGCACTGGAAAATTCTCTTTTAACCTTAAGAGAAATGAATCCAGATTCCATAGAAATTATAGGAAGACTATACCAATTTAAACCTGACGATCCTAATATTGCTTTTGACTATTATGCAACAATTTATTCCTACATTTTAAACTATTATAATTCAACCGGTGACATTGAATCGGTAAGGCAAGATTTCGAAACAATCAAAGGTACCTTGAATTCATTAAACCCAGAAAGCCTTGATGAAGAGAGAGTAAATCAAAGGCAGCAAATACTCGAAAACATAGATCAACTTTTAAATCAATAAAAACTTTAAGTTAAAAATAATCTGGTAGAGTTGAAGTGCTTTACCAGATTTTTCATTTTGGAGGGAATATGAGTTCAATACGCGTCGTTAGAGCCTCTTTAATTGCTGCATTATATGTAGTTCTTTGTATTATATTTCAACCTATGAGTTTCGGCCCTATACAGGTTCGAATTGCAGAAGCTTTTGTAATTCTTCCTTTTCTTGATCCTGCATTCATCCCGGGTATCTATGTAGGAGCATTGTTAGCTAACATAATAGGTGGTTTGGGTGCCTGGGATATTTGGTTTGGAAGTTTATTGACCTTGATAGCAGGAATTGTAACTTGGAAGATGCCAAATGAGTATCTAGCTCCTCTTCCTCCTATATTGATTAACGCCTTTGGGGTGTCCGCTTATGTCGCTCCATTGTATGGAGTGCCATATTTCTTTTCTGTACTTTGGGTAGGAGTTGGAGAAGCTGTTGCAACGTATATTATAGGGCTTCCGATATTAAAGATATTCAAGAGAAATTTCTACAAAAGGAGTGAAAAAGATGAATAAAAAACCATATATAGTCGATACAACTTTAAGAGATGGTCAACAATCTTTAATCGCAACGAGATTAAAAATGGAAGATTTTGAAGACCAATTAATAGACTTCGATCAAGTTGGATATTATTCAATGGAGGTATGGGGTGGAGCCACGTACGATTCATGCATACGATACCTCAACGAGGACCCATGGATAAGGCTACAAACCATAAGAGAAAAATTAAAAAATACCAAAATCCAAATGCTTTTGAGAGGGCAAAATTTAGTTGGATATAGAAATTATGCGGACGACGTAGTGGAATTATTCGTAAACAAAGTAGCCGATTACAAGATGGACATCATCAGAGTCTTCGATGCTCTAAACGATATTCGTAACTTGGAAAAGTCCATAGAAGTTGCAAAAAAAAGAAATATTCATGTTCAAGGAACTATATCTTATACCGTTAGTCCTGTCCATAATCTTCAGTATTATTTAAATTATACAAAAGAATTAGTGGAAAGAGGCGTCGATTCAATCGCTGTAAAAGATATGGCAGGTTTGTTAAAGCCAAAGGACGCATATGATTTGGTAAAAGAAATCAAGAAAAAATTCGACATCCCTGTTGATATTCATTCTCATGCAACAACCGGTCTTGCCTCTATGGCTTATTTTGCGGCAGTAGAAGCTGGCGCAGATATTCTAGACTTAGCGTTGAGCCCTTTTGCTAATGGCACATCTGAACCCGCCATTGAGCCCTTTGTCTACACATACGACTTGGATCTAAATACAAAAACAATAATGAGATTGGTTGACCATTTTTGGAAAGTAAGATCAAAATACAGTGAATACGATGTCAAGATGGAATCAATAGATGCCAGAATATTAAATGCTCAAATCCCTGGAGGTATGCTTTCTAATTTAATTTCTCAATTGAAGTCCCAAAAGGCTGAAGATAAATTAAACGAAGTTCTACAAGAAGTACCTAGGGTTCGCAAGGATTTGGGATATCCTCCTTTGGTGACCCCCACTAGTCAGATCGTTGGAGTCCAAGCTGTTTTAAACGTATTAACAGGTAAAAGATATTCGATGATAACCAACGAGGTAAAAAATTATTTGAAAGGTCTCTATGGAAAACCTCCTGCCCCAGTAGACGAAGAATTATACAAATTAGCTTTGGACAATGAAAAGCCCATCGACCATAGACCAGCAGACGATTTAGAGCCAGAGCTAGAAAAAGCAAAAAAAGAAATAGGAATATTAGCTCAAAATGAAGAAGACTTACTAACCTACGTTCTATTCAAAGAAGTTGGTAAAAAATTCTTGAAAAATAAATATGTTCGTTCCCTTAATATCGATCTAAACCTTGCGGAAAGCTTTCAAAATGAAGATACTATCATCTATCCTATTTAAATTTACAGGTAAAACGTTGAAAAACTGAGATTTTTGCTCCTAATCGGAAATAATTCTTGATAATTCCCTCTAATCGGTTTTAATCACCAATAATCATGATTTGAAAATGTACATTTATTTGTTATAATTATTTTAGTAAAAACGTTTCCATAAGGAAAAAAACACTCAAAAGGGGGTATTAAGATGAAAAAAGGCTTAATTTTAACTTTGGTAATGTTAGTAGGAGTTCTTTCACTATTTTCACAAACTTTAACCGTGTGGTCTTCAGAAAAACAAGTTGATTTCATGAAAAGAATTGGGCAACAGTTTACCAGGGATACAGGCATTAACGTTGACGTCCAAATGGTTACTTTCGGTGATATCAAGTCAAAATTCCTAACAGCGGCTCAGGCAGGAGAAGGCCCAGATATAATAGTTGGGGCTCACGACTGGGTTGGAGAATTAGCATTAAATGGTCTACTTGAACCTATTCCAATATCTGCTATCGAACTTAACAAGTTTGCTCCATCAGGGATTCAAGCATTCACATATGAAGGCAAGTTGTATGGATTGCCATACGCTATTGAGGCAGTTGGATTATTCTATAATCGTGATTATGTAAGCGATGAGGAAGTGCCAACAAGCATAGACGAGTTAAAGGCTTTAGCAAAAGAATTTACCACAGATGAAACGGTCGGATTTGCTGTTACTGCTAATGATTTTTATCATGTTTATGGTTTCTTTACTGGATATGGTGCTTATGTCTTTGATTATGATTCTAGGACTGGTTACGATATATCTGATATAGGAATGAACAATGAAGGAGCTATAAAAGCTGGATATCTTTTGAGGAGTTTCTTCGAAGAAGGTATAATGCCACAAGGTATGAACTACAATATTATGGATTCCATGTTCATGGATGGTTTGGCTGCCATGATAATAAACGGTCCATGGGCTGTAAAAGCATACTTAGATGCGGGTGTGGATTTCGGAGTAGTTCCATTAACAAGCATAGAGGTTGAACCAGGTAAAACGATGAAGCCATTTGTTGGTGTACAAGGGCTAATGATCAATTCTAGATCACAAAACAAGGCATTCGCTATGGAGTTCATCATTAATTATTTAGCAACGGCTGAAGGAATATATCAATTCTATATCGCTGACCCAAGATTGCCTTCAAGAATAGATGTTTCTCAGATAATTGAAGAACAAGGTGGTCCGGTTCCTGCTGAAATAGTTGCTGCCTTCACAGAAAGTGCAGCTGGTGGAGAACCAATGCCGAATATACCAGCAATGCAATCTGTATGGCAACCTATGAATGATGCTCTAAACAACATTATAAACGGAACACAAACACCAGAAGACGCTCTTAACGATGCCGTATCAAAGATAAAAGCAGCTTTGTAATTTAACCTTTGATCGATCTTTAAGATTAAAATATAAAAAGATTAAATAACAAGAAGGGGAGGTTAACTTCCTCTCCTTTTTTTTAAAGCTAAAATTTTTGGGAGGGGCAGTTCATGAATAAGTTCACTACGTTTTTAATATGGATATTCATTGGAGTTATGAATGCACTCCTTGTATGGGCAATACTTCTTCTATTCATACTTGCCAACTATGGATTAGGCATAGTTATAAGTATTTTTCTTGTTTTGACGGATTGGGCGATTTTTTCCAAAAAAGCTTACCCATACAGATATACTTTACCTGCTTTGTTTTTTCTCTTTATTTTAACTATATATCCAATTTATTATACGATAGATACGTCATTCACTAATTATGGAACGGGACATTTATTCACTAGAACAAACGCTATAGATACTCTCCTCACAGATCCAACGTACTACTTTGAGCCAGAAAATCCAAAAACCTACGATTTCAAAGTATTCGTCAGATACGATGAGCAATACAAACCAACCGAAGACTTTTTATTACTTTTATATGACGAAAAAAATATGTATTTATCCGAAAAACCCGAAACTTTAGAGTACGATTCGAGAGGTAACCTAATATATGCAGAATCAGAATTGTTTCCTATTGAAAGAGACCAAATAACTGTAAACAATGCCACTTACAAAATAATACGCCCCACGGAAAGTTTAGGAACCAATGGCAATGATTCAATAATAGCCATTGAAAAAGATGGAGAAATCAGATACACTTATTTTTATTCTCCAGTTGATCCACTTACCTCCACTAATTCAGCATTTTACAACTCTGTATTGAGACAGAATTATTTGAAATCTTTAAATTTGGTGTTGCAAGATCAAAACTTCCGTCTCTCTAGTTCAACAATATTCAGAAAATTCTCAGAAGCCTATAGGGTTTACGATACATCGGTTAAAGTTATAGTTGACGGAGAAAGAGAGATATACAAAACAGTTGTAGTGAACACTCTTACCAACAAAGAATTGGTTGAAAGGGACTCAGCCTTTTGGGATTACAATGAGAATGGAGAATTGTACAGATTAATAGGTTATAAAGACTATATAGGTGGAGAAAACTTTGCAAAAATAATAACCGATCCACGAATTTCTGGACCATTCTTTAAAATTTTTGGTTGGACTTTTGCCTACGCAGGTTTAAGTGTTCTTCTCACTTTTGTAGTTGGACTCGCGTTTGCTTTACTTCTAAACGATGTAAACCTTAAAGGAAAAGTTGTGTACCGAACTTTACTAATAATACCGTGGGCGATACCAGCATTTATTTCGGTTTTGGTTTGGAGAAATGGATTCTTCAACGAAACATACGGGATAATCAACAGATTCATATTGGGAAACTTAGGAATAAACCCAGTTAAATGGCTGAACGATCCATTTTGGGCAAAAGTGGCAATACTGATAACGAATACCTGGTTAGGATTTCCTTACATGATGACTATAAACCTTGGTGCTTTACAAAGTATTCCAGGCGAACTATACGAAGCAGCCGTTATAGATGGTGCGACCAGATGGAAACAGTTCAGGCAGATAACATTACCCCTTTTGATGGTCGCTGTTGCGCCATTACTCGTTATGAGTTTTGCCTTCAATTTTAACAATTTTACATTAATCTATCTCCTTACAGGTGGTGGACCTGCAATGGCGGGAACGAACACACCGGCAGGTTCAACGGACATTTTGATATCTTACGTATATAAATTAGCCTTTGAAGGATCACAGGGACAGGACTTTGGCTTTGCTTCCGCTATTTCGATGATCATATTTGCAATAATAGCTGTGTTTAGTTACTTTAACTTTAGATTCTCAGGTTCATTCGAAGAGGTGAGTAGATAATGGCCATGATCGAAAAGAAAAATTACACTTTAAGGCATATAATATTAATAATCTGCGTTGTTGTAATACTCTTTCCTCTTGTATGGTTGATTTCTACATCGATAAGAAGAGATAATGCCGCTTTTTCACCAAAATTGTTTTCTAACAGATTGACCGTAAATAATTACAAAGATTTAATCCTTCAAACTCCAAATGTACCTGAATTAATAAACGAACTGAACTCTCTTAGTTCGTACATCGGAGAATACAGCGGGCTATCTCTAACAGAAGCACAAAAAGAATCAATGAAATTTATAACCAGTTTGGAAGAATACTTTTCCGAAACTCAAAACAACTTTGAAGATTTAGAAAGTTCGTATGATGAGATATTTACACTTTACGAGACCCAGTACAAAGACCAGTTTTACAACGATATCAACAAAATAAGGAATGAAGATTATCAAACCTTCCAAGAAGAGTTAACCACAATATTAAATCTATCCCAAAGTATGGGTATAAACGTTGACACTACACAATTGCAAATGTTGCTAAGCGAGTATTTTAATCAAAGAAAAGAAATAATGACCAACTTGGAAAGTAGCTCTTTAAATAAAGATAGTGAATACTATATAGAAACTATGAATACAATACTGCAAATCCCGCTGAAAACTTCTGCTTGGAAGGTAAGAACGTATAGGAGATGGATAAACGAAGAGCCCGAAGCTGAAAGGTTTGAGGAAAGCATTTTATCATTGTCTGAAAGATGGGATTCAATTGAAACAGAAATAGAAAAGGTACAAGAAGATATTCAATTACAAGCCAACGAATTATATGGTCAGTCCATAAGCCAAATATCCCAATTAGAAGCAGAATTAAACTATATAAATTCACAAATATCCCAAATCACTTCACAACAAGCGCTTTTAGAAAGACAAAACAGTGAAATATTCAACAGTTTATCCGCACTTTTTGATATATTCATAGTCGAAAAAGAGCGATTACATGCTTCTTACAACATACTTAAGGGACAAGATTTAACGAATGTGGAAGGAAAGTCACCATTATTTGGTGAAGATAAATCTTTTTACGATCACGTTCAAAAATTTTCTCAGATCATTCCTTCTTCTTACGAGATTTTGAATTCTATAGATATATTCATCGAAAACGGTTTTGTTGAAACGCTCGAACTTCTCACTGAAGTCTATCAATTTTTAAACGAAAACTTCACAAAAATATACGCCATAAAAGATTCAAAATCAATTTTACCAAGTTATCAAGCGGCAAAAAGTTCAACTTTAAAACTTTCTGGAAGCATAGACGAATTACTTCCACTAACATCACAATACAGTTCAAATACTCGTCAATTAGCCCAATACAGCGCTCAACTAATTAATTTAAGAGAACAAAAGAACGAAATTCAAACCACACTTGCCCAAATCAAGGGAGAAAATGAAGAACCCTTAAACAATTTAGAAAAATTACAAAACATTCCTTTTTTGTTAGTTTATTTGGAAAGTGCCAATCAAGAAATTTCCAATAACTTTGAATCAACGAACTACGCATCCTTCGTGAGTTCAAAATATTATCCGTATTTTACTCCTGATCGTAACAGATACGTATTAATGAATTGGTACAACAATCTGTTGGAATCAAAGCAAAGATTTGACCAAGGAAGAGAAAAATTAACAGTTATCCAAAATCAAATGGAAGAAAATATTAATATATTTAAAACAAATCTCACTGAATATCTTACTTTGAATCAAGGTGGTAACGTGACTACTATAGAACCACTTTCTGAGATTGAAACACTTTACAACACGCAATACGGGAAAGCTTCGGCTGATATAGCTCGTGCCTCAAGGATAGTTAGTGATCTAGCAAATTACACAGATTACTCCGAATTAAAGTCTAAACTTAGGAATATTGATAAAAATCTTTATTTTTTGCAAGAAGATTGGTCAGCAAAAGTTAGAAAACCGTTCATGCGCTGGCTCCTAAATTCCATAATGGTAGCTGGTATAACATCAGTATTAACTGTTTTAATAACCTCCATTGCAGCCTATCCCTTTTCAAGGATGAGATTTGTAGGAAGAAAACAGGGATTATTTTTCTTGATGATAATTCAGATGTTCCCAGGAGTAATGTTTATGATAGCAATTTATGGTATATTGAAATTTATGGGTGATAACTTTGGAGTATTTGGTTTGGATTCTTTAGATGGATTGATCTTTGCATACATGGGAGGAATTGCTTACAACATGTGGCTGTTCAAAGGTTACTATGACACTATCCCAGATTCTTTGGAAGAATCTGCAATGATTGACGGTGCTACGAGGTTCCAAACCTTTTGGAGGATTGTTTTGCCTCTATCTCTACCCATAATTGCTGTTGTTATGATACTTACCTTCATGAACATATTCAACGAGTTTGTTATGGCAAGAATAATATTACAGAGCGAAGCAAATTATACCTATGCTGTTGGATTGCAAACATTCTCCACAGGACCATACGAAACAGAGTGGGGATTGTTCACCGCAGCCTCGCTATTGGGGGCGGTCCCAATGATAATTCTATTTTTGTCTCTCCAAAGATGGATAATCGGAGGATTAACTCAAGGCTCTGTAAAAGGTTAATCATTAGGAAAAAGGAGACATGCAAATTACATGTCTCCTTTTTTTAGGTATACTATGACTGTTTTTTATCTAAATTAATATACAAAAGAACTTTTGCCTATGAATTCTCTTATTATTGAAGTTTTGGGTATTTCATCGAGCTCTGTAATGGGGAGAAAGTAGTCCAAAAATCTTAGTAACCTTTTTGCCTCTGAATATTCAGGATGAGAGTTATCAATAGATAGCAATAGAGGTTCAGCAAATAACTTCAAAACTGAAAGCTCGTAAACTAGGTGAGAATTGAACATAATGTCTGCTTCATCTTGAAAGGGAAATATATTTTTATGTTCGCCACTTACTACTGAATGCCAAATCTTTAATGTATCTGCAGCTGAATAACCTCTAAAATAATAATCTCTCACTAACCTTCTTATTAGTCGAGTATCCGTTGTAGGAATTCTATCCATACTGTCTAAATTCATTTGGGTTAAAGAACTCACATAGATTTTAAACTTTTGTTCTTTTGAAATAGAAGTGGTTAGTCGTTCGTTCAAACCATGAATACCTTCTATAATAATAGGCTGATTTTCATTTATTTTTAAAGTTTCTTCTGACCAAAATCTTGTACCAGTTTTGAAATCGAATTTTGGAAGTATAACTTCTTTTCCCTTTATCAAATCAATCATTGTGTTGTTGAACAATTCTAAATCCAATGCGTTTATACTTTCAAAGTCGTAATTACCGTTTTCATCTCTTGGTGTCTTCTCTCGTTCTAAGAAAAAGTCATCTAAAGATATTGGAACTGGCCTTAACCCATGTACTTTAAGATGTAAGGCGATTCTCCTAGCACTTGTTGTTTTTCCAGAAGAAGATGGCCCAGCTATCATTATCAATCTTATATTCTTTCTATTTATTATTTCATCAGTTATCTGTGCGTATTTTTGTTCATGTAAAGCTTCTGCTACACGAATGATCTCTCTTACCCTTTCGGCACCTTGAGAAATTATAAAGTTTAATTCTCCGACTGTTTTTATTTCCATTATATCCAACCAATTTTTGTATTCTTCGAAGGTTGTAAACAACTTAGGAGAATAACTATAATTTGGAACGTCGTGGGGGAAACGATTTGTAGGATGGATTATGACGAAACCCTTTTCAACCTTTTTCAATTTGAATTTATTAACATATCCTGTTGAATACGGAAGGTATCCATAAAAGTAGTTAAAATATTTGCCAGCGTAATATACATTAACGGTACTTTTCTTTCGATATTTGAAAAGTAGAGCTTTATCTTCTTCTCCTATTTCCTTGAACATCTTTATAGCATCGAATTTATCTATAGTTTTCTTTTCAAAAACAATGTCTTTTTCAACTATCTCCCTCATCTTGTTTTCTAGTAACAATAAATAATCTTCCGAAGGTTCTCCAGATTTAAATTCGCAATACATAGCATCGTTGAGGGTATTATTCACATAAAACCTGTCTTCTGGATTGATTTCTTTCAATGCAATATACAAAACAAAGAAAAGACCTCGTCTATAAATACGCACTCCATCAGGCGTTGTAATATCGCAAAACTGTATGCTTCCACTTTTAGATACTTTGCTGAACAATTCCTTAATGTCGTTGTTAAATTTCACGTATAAAACCTGTTTTCCGGAGGTCTTTTCGAATTTTTTTGCTATATCAATAAATTTGGTGTTTTCATCAGCATGGTATACTTGTCCAGATTCAACATCTCTCAGTTGAAAATCCATTTCAATTTTCTCCTTTCAGAAAGTGAAACCCGGGCTACACCCGGGTTTTGGAGCGGATAATGGGATTCGAACCCACGACCCCTTGCTTGGCAAGCAAGTGCTCTACCACTGAGCTATATCCGCATCAATTTTCTGGAGCAGGTGATGGGGCTCGAACCCATGACCTCCGCCTTACCAAGGCGGCGCTCTACCGACTGAAGCTACACCTGCATTTTCAAGATAAATTATACTATATTTAATTCCTTTCGTCAAGTAATGTAAAAAATTAAAATATGGTAAAATAAATGTGTAGCAGAAAAAATCTAATAAAGGGGGAGAAAAATGGAGAAAAAAGCTGACCCAGAACCTTTCAAGATCAAGATGGTCGAACCCATCAAAAGAATTTCTAGAAAAGAAAGAAAAGAAGCCTTAAAAAGGACTGGCTATAATTTATTTGCATTGAAATCAGAAGAGGTCTACATTGATTTGTTGACCGATAGCGGTACTGGAGCAATGAGCGATAATCAATGGTCAGGATTGATGTTAGGCGATGAATCGTATGCAGGAAGTAAAAGTTTCTACCATCTATTAGAAACAAGCAAAGAAATCTTTGATTACAACTATTTTGTACCAACTCATCAAGGTAGAGGAGCCGAACAGGTTTTATTCCCTCTTTTAATTAAAAAACCTGGTCAGTACGTGTTGAGTAACATGCATTTTGATACAACTAAGGCACACGTCGAATTAGCTAAAGGCAGGCCTGTCGATCTAGTTATAGAAGAGGCTCTTGATACAGATACCTATCATCCCTTTAAAGGAAATTTTGACTTGGAAAAATTGGAATCCTTTATATCAGATAAAGGAAGCAATAATATTGCTTTTATCATAATAACTATAACCTGTAACAGTTCAGGTGGGCAACCTGTTTCTATGCAAAACATAAGGCAAGTCCGTGAATTAGCTGGTAAATATGGAATTCGAGTATTCTTAGATGCAGCTCGTTTCGCTGAAAATGCTTATTTTATAAAGCAAAGAGAAAAAGAGTACTTTGAAAAATCTATAGAAGAAATAGTGAAAGAGATGTTTAGTTACGCCGATGGATTCACAATGAGTGCAAAAAAAGACGCCATAGTAAATATCGGCGGATTAATCGGGATAAAAAATGATGAAGATCTTTATAATCAAGTAAAAGCAGCTCTTGTTCCTTTAGAAGGATTCCCTACATACGGTGGTTTAGCCGGTCGAGATATGGAAGTCATGGCAAGAGGCTTAAAAGAAGGAATTCAAATTGATTATCTGGACTATAGAATAAAACAAGTAAAATACTTAGGAGATAGGTTAAGAGAGGGTGGAGTACCAATTCAATATCCAACTGGAGGTCATGCTGTTTTTGTGGATGCTAAAAAATTGCTTCCCCATATACCTTATTACCAGTTTCCAGCTCAAGCGTTGGCAAACGCACTTTATTTAGAGTCTGGAGTTCGTGGTGTAGAAGTTGGATCATTAATGATGGGACGAGATCCTCAGACTGGTGAACAGCTTGAATCTCCTTTTGAATTTTTGAGATTAGCCATCCCCAGAAGAGTCTACACCTACAATCACCTTGATTATGTTGTTGAAGGGCTACTAGCGGTACGAGAGATTTCTAATTCACTAAAGGGATTAGAATTCACATACGAGGCGAAAATCCTAAGACATTTTATGGCAAGATTAAAACCTATAGAAACTTAATTTCAATTTATAAATCACTTTTTCATGATATAATATAGTGTTAGAAAGGATTAAGCTCAAACACCTTAGAATTAGCATAAAGACGACAAAAGTTGGAATAGATCCTATAAGGACTAATAGTGGTATAGTTTTCGGGACAAAGGGGGCTATATACAAAGTTTTGGAGTTTCTACGGACTGTAAAATAATACTAAAATGAAGGAGATGTTAAGGATGTCTGAATTTTTACTGCAAAACACACACGGAAGTCATTTTTACATGAAAACGCCCTCTGGTCATGATATTCATGTGGACGCAACTCCAGAGAACCTCGGTTATGACTCGGCTGCACGCCCCATGGAGTATTTAATTGCTGGTTTAGGTGGATGTACAGGAATAGACGTAGTAACTATTCTAAACAAAATGAAAGTAAAGTACGATGAATTAAATTTGCGAATATTAACAGAAAGAAGCCAGGAGCATCCCAAAAAATATACAAAGATTCACATAATTTACGAGTTTAAGGGGAAGGATCTACCCATAGATAAATTAGAAAGAGCCGCTCAACTTTCGCAAGAAAAATATTGTGGAGCAAGCGCTACTTTTAGAGGTTCTACAGAGATTACATACGAAGTAAAGATCGTTGAGTAAATATAAGTACAATGATTGTTGGGAGGAATAGAATGGCTAACTTACAAGAACAAAAAGAGAAGGTCTCTAAAAAGCTAGAAAATATCGATAACGTTATTATGGTTATGAGCGGTAAAGGAGGAGTTGGAAAAACTACCGTTGCAGTAAATTTAGCGGTAGCTTTGACTCTAGAAGGTAGAAAAGTGGGTCTTTTAGATGTTGATTTACATGGTCCTGATGTAGTAAGAATGTTAGGAGGTAGGGAGGCTAAAGTTTCTGCCCTGGGAGAAGAAATACTTCCTCCTGAAGTACACGGAATAAAAGTTATTTCTATTTCACAATTTCTGGATAAAGATAATGATGCAGTTATCTGGAGAGGCCCTTTAAAAACAGGTGCTATAATGCAATTTATTGGTGATGTTGCTTGGGGTGAATTGGACTATCTAATTATTGATGCACCCCCAGGTACTGGAGATGAGCCTCTAACGGTTTTCCAAAACGTGGAAAAGATTAAAGGTGCTTTGATTGTTACTTCGCCTTCTGTCGTTTCTCAAGACGACGTAGAGAGGGCTATTAATTTTGTGGAAAAAATGAATAAACAAATTATCGGGATAGTTGAAAATATGTCTTATTTCATCTGTCCAAATTGTAAAACTAAGCACTTCATTTTTGGTGAAGGTGGAGGGAGAGTTTTAGCAGAAAAATATAATTTAGAATTACTTGTACAAATTCCTTTGGACTCAACCGTCAGGGAAAACATGGATGCTGGTAAACCTGTTGCTTACTTTGGAAACCCTGAGCTAACTAATGTCTACGTTAATTTGGGTAAGAAGGTAATAGAAAAAGTAGAAACGGTTCGTGAATAGGGTTTAAGATCATTATCTCAAGCCTGTAAACTTCTTTTCATCTGGGGGGTTATATTTATGAAAAAATTGGTTTTCCTTATAACGATAATTTTTTCTGTTGTTGTTTCTTTTTCGGCAAATACTTCTTTTTTATACTCAAAAGAAGCTACTTCTGTTTATTTAGTTGCGAGTTTTAACGACTTTGAACCGGTACCGATGGAAAAAAGCTTCACAGGCCTGTGGCGTTATAACGCTGATTTAGAGCCTGGTGAATACCTCTATAAATTCATCGTAGATGGTAAAAGAACGATAGATTTTTCAAACGATAAGATAACAGCATATAACGGAGAAATCTTCAATGTACGCACCGTTCAAGAGGCATATGCTTTTTCAAAAGTTGGAGATGGAAAAGTTAAAAACGTTTATTTCGATAACCAAAGAAGATACATAAATCCAGTACAAAAGGGAGAAATATATCTTTCAATAGAATTCGAAAAAAATGATGTTGAAGACGTTGAACTACAAGCTAACGCCTCATCCGTACAAAAATCCGTAATAGAATTCGATAATACCATTCTTTATAGATTCCACATATTTACAGAATCAGAAGTTTTAAAGTATCGATTTTTAATTTACGATGGGGAAGAAATAATATACGGTTTCAACGGATCAGAAGAATTTTTTGAATTCGACTTTAATCATCCTATAATTTCGTATTTTGATATACCAGAGTGGTCAAAAGGAAGGATCTATTATCAAATATTTCCTGATAGGTTCAGAAATGGTGATTCTTCAAATGATCCTAAAGGAACATACAGTTGGAATGGTCCACACAACAGAAATTCTCTTTCTTTTGGTTTTTATGGTGGGGATCTTCAAGGAGTCATTGATTCAATTGATTATTTAGAATATTTAGGAGTGGAAGCAATCTATTTCAATCCCATTTTTGAAGCCCAGACTCCTCATAAATACGATACAACTGATTATCTAAGAATTGATGATTCTTTTGGTAATGATGAGGTCTTTTCTAATATGTTGAAAGCATTACATGAATCAGATATCAAAGTAATCTTAGATGGTGTCTTTAATCATACCGGAACTGAATTTTTCGCTATGAAAGAAAACTTTCTCAAACAAGAAAAATCCGATTATTTGGATTGGTATTATATTAAGTCATTTCCTATCAAAAAATCTACAGAAAGTTACGAAGGTTGGCATGGATACGCTGATCTCCCTCAATTAAACAACGAAAATCCAAAGGTGCGAGCATACATTAATCACGTAATAGGTAAATGGATGAGTTTTGGTATAGATGGATGGCGAATGGATGCGGTTGATCAACTTCCTGAAAGTTATTGGTCGGCTCTTTACGAAAACATTAAAAACATAGACCAAGAAATTTTAGTTGTGGGAGAATTTTGGAGAGATGCCACTTCTTATTTTGAAGATCCAAGCTTCGACTCGGTTATGAATTACATCTTCAGAGATGCAGCTATTGCTTATGCTAAAGGTGGAAGGTCTATTAATTTTGTTAATACCACCAACGCATATATAGACAAATATCCGCCACAAGTACTGCATGGGTTGTGGAACCTTTTAGGTTCACATGATACTGAAAGAATACTAACGGCCCTAGGTGAAGATACACAGCGAATGAAATTAGCTGTGGTTCTTCAAATGACGTTTATAGGATCACCTCTAATATACTATGGTGATGAGATAGGCATGACAGGAACCACAGACCCATTTTGTAGAGTTCCATTTTACTGGGACGATAACAAATGGAATATGGAAACTTTAGAATTATATTCCCAGCTTGCCGAATTAAGAAAAGAAAGTAATGCCTTGAGAAAAGGTGATTATACAGTATTGTACGCTGATGAAAGTGTTCTTATATATGAAAGAAGCTACAAATCCGAGAACGTTATAATCGCACTTAATTCTAAAGATTCACAAATTGAAATTGAGCATGACTTGCAAGGAAATTACATAGATGTTTTTACAGGGAAAAGCTTTGATACTATTGAGGAAATACCTGGTAAAAGTTTTCTTGTACTTGTTAGTGAGTAAAGTTGGAGGTTTTTGATGCATTATTATGAAGTTATTCCTATAGGGCATATGGTTTTTAATGGGTTTACATACAAAAGTGACAAAAAATTAGAGATTGGTCAAAGGGTGATCGTTGATTTAAGAGGTAAGTTCATTTCTGGTTTAATTTACAAAGAATCAGAAAGCACTGAATTCAACAAAATAAAAGAGATCGCATTTCCATTGGATAATAAAAGTTTATTAAACGAAAGTCACATCAGACTTATGGAAAAGGTAAGCTCCAAATTTATGGCACCTATTGGAGAAGTTGCAAGATTGTTTTTCCCTCCTCTTTCTTCAGATATATATAAATTAAGGATATTACCAAAAAGTTCTTTAGCTCCTATTCAAAAGCCCGTTTTTTACAAGCAATTTTTACAATCTTTTGATAACACATCAAAAGCAAACAAACAGTTAAGGGAATATTTAGATTCGAATTTAATTGAGATAGAACTTTATAGAAAAGAATTTACAAAAAAAATAGACAAGTTTGTTAGTTTAAAAATGGACTTAAAAGAGACATGGAAGTTCAATGTATCAAAAACTGCTAGAGAGGTAATAAACTATCTATCCATAAACGGCGAGACCTTAGAAAGCGATCTATACTCACAAGGTATTGTGAAAAAAGGTTCCACAGTTTTGAATACATTATGGAAAAAAGGTATAATAGAATTATCAGAAAGTTCAGCCACCAGCGAAGAAAATATAGAAGTTTCTTTAAGTAAAGAACAGAGACAAGCAGTTAAATCAATACAGGTAAATCCTGACAAACCTCATTTATTGTACGGAGTTACAGGTAGCGGTAAAACCGAAGTATTTTTCGAGGTGGCTAAGCCTATTTTGAAAAATGGTGGAAAAGTACTTCTTTTAGTTCCAGAAATTTCCTTAACCTCAGAGCTAATGAACAGGTTAAAAAAACGGTTCGCTAATTACAATGCTGCATTTTACCATTCTGGGCTTACAAGTAGTGAAAGAGTACAGACATGGTATAAAGCAGTAAATGGTGAATTGGACTTAGTCATAGGGACAAGAAGTGCCATCTTTATACCCATGAAAGATTTGAAAATGATAATAATCGATGAAGAACATGATCAATCTTACTATCAGATAGAAAACGTTAGTTACGATGCGATAGATACAGCCTGTTTTAGAAAAGAGTTAGAAGATATTCAGCTAATACTTTCATCAGCTACCCCACGGATGGTTGATCTACACATGGCGAAAACAAACTCTTTTTATCTTGAAAAAATAAAAACAAGGTACTTTACTGAAATGCCTGAAGTACAGATAGTTGATATGAAAAAGGATGAAAAATACAACTGGATATTCAGTAAAAAGGTAGTAGAAAATATAGAAATCTCTTTGAAAAAAAATAAAAAAATAATTGTTTTTACACCAACAAGAGGTTATGCCAATTATGTAATTTGCAGCGATTGTGGATATATATTTAAATGTGATGAGTGTGATGTTTCATTAACTTTTCATAAAAAAGAAAGAAAATTAAGTTGCCATTACTGTGGTAAAGAAAGTGAATTACCAAATTTTTGCCCGAAATGTGGAGGGTTTAAACTACAATCCAGAGGTTTTGGGACTGAACGAGTTTTGTCTGAATTAGCTAAATTGTTCCCTTCACAACCCTTGGTAAGAGTAGATAGAACGGTTATAAAAACATTCAAAGATTTACAAAACACTTTTAATTTCATGAAAGAACCAGGGAAAAAGATCGTTGTAGGAACTAAGATGATCACTAAAGGTTTAGATATTCAAGATTTGGATTTAGTAGTCATTCTTGATGCTGATAGATATATCAACTTCCCCGACTACAACGCCCAAGAAAGTACAGCCTCATTGCTTATGCAGGTTGCTGGGAGGTCTGGCAGAAAAGAAAGAGGCAAAGTTATCATTCAAAGTTTTCAACCAGAAAATAATATTTATAAATCTTTGATTGATCACAATTTTGATCTGATTGCAAAGAATGATCTTGAACAAAGGAAAATATACGGTTATCCTCCATTTGTAACCTTGTTTTTGATTTTAGTGAACCACCCTTCTGCTGATAAAGCAAAAGCAAAAGCAAATGAAATCGTGGAAGAGTTGGGTAAAATTGAAAATCAAGATGATTTTGAAATATTAGGACCAGTTGTGCCTATCATTTCCAAACTAAGGGGAAATCACAGGAATCAAATCATTATAAAAAGCAAAAAGAAAAATCATGAGTTTTTATTCTCAACGCTTAAAACATATTACAAAGACATCAAAATTTATGTTAATCCTCCCACTACTTTAGTATAAATATTGTTATGAAAACGTCGTTCCATGTTTAACGTCAAAATATAGATATACACCATAGATAAGTATAGCAACTATTCAAATTTGGAGGTGATTTAGATGGAGTATAAAGTTTATACCAAAGAAGTAGAACTCACTGAAGCTTTAGAGAATTATATCGAAAAAAGAATGAGTAAACCAGACCATCTGCTCAAAAAACATCCTGATATTGTCTCTCCCTCTGACGTCAGAATCACAAAAGAGAGAGGCATTTACAAAGTTGAAATAACTACGCATATTAAAGCTTTAAGCAAAATCATAAAAGTAGAAGAAAGAAGTAACGATCTTTATGAGGCTATAGATAAGGTAACAGATTCTTTGGAAAGAAAAATAAGAAAGCTAAAAAATCGTTTACAAGAACAAAGTAGAGCGGATAAAAAAGTACGGATGGAAATAGAACAAAACTTTCTAAATACCAACATCAATGATCTTAATTTCAATGATGAAAGTGAAACTGTGGGCGAAGAAAAACCCAATGCCCCCAAAATCGTGAGAACAAAAAATTTCGATCTAACCCTTATGAATGTAGAAGAAGCAATGTTACAAATGCAACTGTTAGGCCATTCATTTTTCGTTTTCAGAAATCCAGAAAATGACGCTATCAGCGTGCTTTACGAAAGAAAAGATGGAGATTTAGGACTCATAGAATTCAATGAATAATTGTTAATCAGGTAGGAGGTAGATAATTAATTTATCTACCGTCCTCCCACACCACCATACGTATCCTTAAGAGGCGGAAGCCTGTTCTATCCGGTATAAGGCGGTTCAACAGAATTGATGTTTTAAGTTATACGTTTCCAGGATCGAAGTTAAACCCATTTCCTTAAGGCGTTTATTAGTTAGTGTTCTTGAAAGTATTGGGCTGTTGGAGATTCTCCAATAGCCTTTTCTTGTATTTGCATATCCCCATGCTTTGTTAGTTTTTAGTCCTAATTTGACTAAGTTT